>JAFTEH010000027.1 GCA_017453745.1 Spirochaetaceae bacterium | reverse complement strand
GGCTACGCATCGGCTGCGCTTAGATAGTGTAGCAAAAAAGTCCCAGGCGGCCCGACACTTTTTTGACACTTTGTGCAAGTTATTTCTTCGCAATTCCTTAGGTGAAAACACGCAATGCCAGGACGATTGCGGCAGAAAGAGTGAGTGACCATAGGGAGTACAAAATGCTACCCTCCGCAATTTCCTGCTCCTAAGAGCCTTTGTTACGGTTGCGGTCACCTAACTCCATAGGATAAAAACTTTTTTCATCTGCTGTGCTTATGCCTATTGAGCGGTGTCATAGACCCACTTTGCCTCGTACAAGAGGCTTTTTTTCTCTCTTTCTTGCGTTCAACCCGAAAAGGCTTGACGCGAAGACGAGGTAGCGGTACAAAAAAAGGGTCCGGTTGGGGCCGGACCCTTCGGGAAAGCAGTGTGGCGCGGTTACACAATCCCTGCCATAGCGTCCCAGCTAAAGTGTTCTAGCCTTGGGCCTCTTTTGAAAGTGTGGGCCCAAGGCTACTTTATTCCTACACGTCCCTGATGCAGGTTCCTTTCGGAACCCTTACCAGGCGTTTGCAGGTACCAGCAGCACAAAGGCCAAGATGGCCAAAAGAGCTATAATCACTCTGAGCATACTCGTCCCCCTTTGCGTGTTCGCGCCTACACCATTTGTAGGAAGCAAGGGGGATTGTTTTTTTTTGACAATCTGCGCCTTGGTGAAAACACGCAATGCCAGGACGATATGCGGCAGAATGTAGCAACAGAAGCAAAGACTTTTAACCCTTTTGTGGTAGTAGTAACGATAAACATCAATATTGTTGCGATATTGTACAATGTATTTGCTATCAAATTGTTCAATATATGATTAAAAAGTTGATGCTCAATCTTAGTAGCCGCTCACATGTCAACGGTACTGCGCGGCGTTTGTAGTTCTTTAAATCGTATCAGTTGCGACGAAGTCCGCATACTCTGTTAGAGAAAACTGGAGAACTGGCATAAATTGAGCATCCTACTGTACGCACATGAGTGGATACTTTGATTTACCTGGAGGATAATGTGAAATTACAATTTTTAACCCTATTTCATTTGGTAAATCTTGCAAAAGTATTTTAAATCGGAGAGAGGTATAGGAGTTACCTCCTCCATCACAAGTAATAAACAAACCGTTTATATTTCTGTAATATCTTATACCAGCATCATACCACCATTTTTTTATTGAATTGACTGCAAATTCTTGTCTGTCCTTACTTATTCCAATATTAATAAAACTATTATTCGATATAATGTCAAAGACGACATATGGACCAGCAATTATTGTGTCGCCATCCTTAAAATTATGATCCTTGACTTTTATCGGCTCTTTACAAATATCACGTCCACTATTGGTATAATTACCCAATGTCTCTTTATTTTTGCAGTCTATTGATAAGACTACGTAGCCCTCATGTTGGAATTACTCGAGTACCTCAACTCTAGCAGGAGTTTTCCGATGGTGGTGTGTGAAATAAAAACTCCGACTCTTCTGAAAGCATCTTTTATTTTTATTAGACTTTTGATATCAAAAGAGGAGCCTTTTGTGTGGATTCATAAATACTTATTCGAAAAATATAAGAAAGAATTATCGCAATAACCTTGTAATAAGTACTTTCTTTTTTTGCATACTACTATACATTTGCTGTTTTTTTTCATTTTTTTTTCTTTATTGTCCTTTAATTTATCTTTGGTTCAATAATTTTATAAGTATTTCAAAGGAGAATTGCTCTTCTTCGGTCAGTTCTGCAAAATAGTCAACCTTATCATCAAAATGTGCAAAATTTAATTCTGTAAAAGTAATAAAAATACTGTACGATCGATCTGCAGTTGTTTCAAAAAGGCTATCTTCAGAGCATTAGGAATAAAATTCAACCTAAAAACATATTATATTCAAAAACATCAAAGTCACTTGAGAATAGTATGAATTTATATCTCGATGACCATCTGGATCGTCATTTGTATTTTCAACACTACATTTTCTTCTGAAGTGACTTTAACAGTTGACTCCACATGACTCGTAGGTTCTGCGATAGAACTTGATGTGTATCTCTGTTCCTCGACAATGCCAAGTATCAGAGGTGTACACTCGTTTAGGAACAATGGGATATGCAGTTGAAGGCAATTTTGTCTATTTGCCTCCATACAGTCCCAGTTTGAACCGTATTGAACGTTTTTGGAAAATAGTAAAAAGGAATTGGTTTCCGCATACTTCAGTAATTTCGCTTAATTGTGCAAGACGATCGATCTGCTTGTAGTACTCATACGGATCTCAAGGCTCAAATGGATACTCTAATCGGTGAGAAGGTATAGCTGTTTGACGGGATGATCGATAAGAGTCCCAAGTCATCTGAGCAGACCCGTAAAGGTGCTTAATGAGGGGGATGGGCGTGTGCGATACGACCAAAGTGCAATTTTTTTTCTGGCCGCAGTATATACCCAGCTGCATAATGATTTTCCCTGGGCTTCCTAAGGCAAGCGGCCTCAATTGGTAGCACCCGCGGGGCTAACTCCGTGTCGCGGAATGAAATCATTGGGACGCCGAGTATAAATGCGCTGACCGTGGACGATGACGCAAGTTTTGAATCGTGTTTTTAATCCTAAGTACCTGTAAAAAGCTAACTTGAGCATTTTGCAG
>JAFTEH010000026.1 GCA_017453745.1 Spirochaetaceae bacterium | reverse complement strand
TTTTAATTCTCGGCCACTTTGAAAAAACAAGGATGTTTTTTCAAAGTGCATTTGCTTCGGTCAAAAGTGTGTCCCTTTCCCTTAGTATTGGATGCAAGGAAACACAATCTCTGTAAAAAATTGACTTACAAGTATAATATGTGTTTGGGGCTTTTTATAACAACAAAACGGGCATGTATATGGCAAAAATATAAAAGAAAAGACCTATTATACGGAGCGAAAACCACCTTTTTAAATAGTGCGTTCGTAATACAATGAGAACACACAAATAATAAGCGTGTTTGCGAAACAAACTACAAGTTAAAATACGCTCAGTTATTTAATGCGTATTTTAAACCACCTATATGCCAAAGCGGTATAGCATGTAGGTACTATGTAGGGCAAACACAAAAAGAACATTCTAACAAAGGGCAAAATCCCCTTGTTAGAATACCTAATCAAAAAATGGTATTATGTGGGTCGGTTTGAACTTTTCGCTACAGTCGATTATTGCAGATTTATTCCTCATCAGAAGTAAGCAACTGAATGACTTCTTCGCTTGTCTTTACTGACAATAGTTGCTTTCGTTTTTCTGGACTCTTAAAGAGCAAAGAAACTTCTGCAAGGAAACGCAAATGTGGACCAGTTTTATCAATAGGTGAAAGTGTCATGATAAAAATGCGAGATGGCTCTTGGTCAAGTGAATCAAAATCAATGGGGTTATCAGAAATACCAATACAAGCTACTAAACTTTCGATAGAATCTGTTTTTCCATGAGGTATTGCAATACCGTGTTTCATACCAGTAGACATTTTCTTTTCGCGATCTAACACACAAGCCTTTGCAATAGCTTTATCTTTTACCTTACCAGCCGCAACCAACATATCCAGAAGCTCATCAATTATTTCTTCTTTTGTAGTACCTTTTAAATGAAGGTTGACCGTTTCGTTTGTTAAAATAGATTTCAAGTCCATACTATCATTGTATCTTGCTTGCAAGTAAAAGTCAATAGTTTTTTTAAAAAAAGTTTTTTAATTTTGAAAATTATGTACCACTATTGACTTTTTTGTCTGTTACACAGTTATACTGTTTCTCGTATACAAGCGTATGTTTAGCATCATATCTAGTATCCGAGTGGTATTCGGCGTGTAGTGTCCACTGACGCATACTGTTTTTTTAAGTTCTTTTGTGCTTCAGCAATTCGCTTGCTCGGTGCTGGATGTGTTTTTCCAAAACCGCCCGAATGTGAACTTGTGTTTTTTTCTAGTAGTTCAAGCATATCAAGCAGGGCATACGGATTATACCCAGCATCAAACATCAGCGTTAAGGCTGTTTTGTCGGCTTCAAACTCTTGGGATTGCGAATAACCAGAATTGACAAGCGTTGTTAAAACTTCTTCGACCGCTCCCCCAAAACTATTTGTTAAGTCAGAAAGCCCCATACTGCTCGTGGCAACCTTCGTTGTCGCAAGTAATGCTTCCAGAGAACGGCTCGACTTAATAGCTTTTACACTATGCTGTAGGTGAATGTGGGCTATTTCATGGGCGATAATAGCTGCCAAAGCATCTTCGGATTGCGCACATTCTAAAAGGCCTTTTGATATGAGAATATGCCCACCAGGTGTTGCAAAAGCATTTATTTCCTGTGTATCCAAAATACCGACATGGTACCCAGCATAAATATCTGGCTTTTTAGAATTGAGTACAATAACCTGACAAATTGCATTTAAGTATTTTTCTGTAGATGTATCCTGCGCAAGGTTGTATTTTGTTAAAATATTAGCAGCAACGGCACGCCCCAAGTAGTATTCTTGCGATGGGCTTATTTCTTCGGTCGCTTTGGCAATACTTTCAGCAGCATTTCCGATTGCACGAAGTGTGTCATTTTCGGATGAATTAAATATGTTTTTAAAAAGGGCGCAAGAGTTAAGCATGATAACAAAACTGCACAGCATGACTTTTGATACGAGATATGTTAATTTTCTTTTCATTGTAACCTCACTGTATGGTAAGCGCTCGTCGCTCTAAAAATAAGCGCAATTCTTCATTACTTATAGACTTGGTTTCAAGCGTATCAACTGCGGCATAATTGTATGTATTGGATTTTTTATACTCGGCTTCAATCTCCGCAGTAAACCCTTTTCCAGCGAGAGCAATTTCATCGGCACTTGCATTTACATTTGAGTTTTGGATAATTTTCTTTTTTGTTAAACTATTTGTCGAAACCCAACCTGTTTTTCCCGAAGCAGTTTGTATCTTTGTATATTTTCCGCTTTCTTCAAGTAAAACAACCTCCGCCCCATATACAATCGTTTCGACGGTAGACGAAAAAAATCCCGTTCCGGATTTTACTTTCAAATGTTCTACACTTACATATCGTTTAGCTCCTGCTTGAGCAAATACCGACATAGTGCTCATCATTATAAAAACAAAAAAAATAAATTTTCTTTTCATTTTAATACACTCCTCTATTTTTTATGTATACACGATTTTTTAAGAAATTTCTAAAAACTGTGACAGGGGGCAGCGAAGCATCCCGATGCGTTTTTAGAGGTTCCCTTAAGTTATTACCTTATACTTGGTCTTGAGGTAATTTCTCCAACATTTTTTTTCTTTTGGCTACTGCTCTATAAATCAAATACATATATGGGGCGCCGAGATTGGTTTCCATGAGTGAATTTACAATAAGGGTATGAAAACCAGCCCGACGAATTCCCGTAATAAGCAAACACGCTTCCCAAGAAAACTGAACTAAAAGTCCAATCGCCAACACACTCAAAAGTGGCACCCTTTCAAGTGGGGAACTTGCATGCAAGTTTTTGAAAATCAAAATAAGGTACCCTAGTAGCAAAAACACAGCCATAACCCAATGGTAACTGCCTGTTCCTCGTTCAATCAAAATTGTTGGGAAAAAATCGGTAAGACGACCGATCCCATTACTTATAATTGCTACCGAAAACCACCACATAATAATCAAAAAGGAAAACTCAAGTCTGTTTTTAGGCTCACTAAACCAAAGATACATCCATGCCATATTGGTAAACCCATAGCTGATACTGAGCCACAACAAAAAGTAAAACGGGTCAGCCCCAACAACCTTTCGCGTTCCGAGCAAAAGATAAAATCCACCGTAATCTACAACAAAATACAAAAGCCCACCAAGCAAGCCCACCAAAAGAGGCATATACCGCTTTGTTGCTATAAAATACACCATCATTCCAGCTAAAAAAAAGCAATCTAATAACCAATAACTCCCATTGAGTGTACGGTTAGGAATAACTTCTTGAAAAAACATGGATATATTTTATCTAAGCAGCATTAGGTTTTCAAGTAGCCCGTGTTATACTATTTACTGATTTTTGTGAGGTGTATTATAGCAGATTGTCATGTTAGTATATGCGCAAAACACAGTTCAAATTTGTGAGCGCATGTTGTGCGTAAATGGTTTACTCTGTCATGTTGAATCTGATTATTGGTATCTGTCATTTTATGTTGCCTACCTGCATTGCCCTCGTGTTCTGTCTCGTGTGTTATAGATATGGTGCAGACGGCAGGATAGGTTTTATGGGGCGTATCTATAGAAACCGATTGCTACTTGATTTTTTTTATAAGTCAAGTACAATGGTGTACATGTCTACTATTAATGTTACAAGTGAGATTGGAAACTTAAAAAAGGTAATGTTACATCGACCAGGTAATGAACTTTTGTTACTAACTCCTGAAACCTTAGAGGAACTTTTGTTTGACGATATTCCGTATTTAAAAAATGCCCAGCAAGAGCATGACGAGTTTGCGAGTATCCTTCGCGAACAAGGTGTGGAAGTTGTGTATCTTGCAGACTTGACAGCAGAGGCATTAGCAACGAGTGAAGAAGTTCGTGAAAACTTTTTGAGGCAATATGTACAGGATTCTGGGGTGCAATCTATCTACTATAAGGCAGCACTTTATGATTATCTGTCAAGTATTTCGGACTGCAAAGAGTTGGTGCTGAAAACAATGTCGGGTATCCTTTTTTCTGAAATACAAGAGCCCCCATTTGAAAGTTTAAGTTCATATTTGGATAATAGCGAGCGCATATTTGTCAAGCCTATGCCGAATCTCTATTTTACTCGTGACGCTTTTGCTTGTGTTGGAAATGGGGTAAGCATTAACCGCATGTATTCAGTTACTCGGAATCGGGAAACAATTTATGGTCATTATATTTTTAACTACCATCCTGATTACGCGGGTAAGGTTCCGCTTTTGTATGAACGAAATAGCAC
Source organism: Spirochaetaceae bacterium (assembly GCA_017453745.1). GTDB lineage: Bacteria > Spirochaetota > Spirochaetia > Treponematales > Treponemataceae > Treponema_B. Next base: position 4,720 of record JAFTEH010000026.1, on the reverse strand, counting down.
CGATAGTATTGAGGGTGGGGATATTTTAAACATATCGAAAAACACAGTTGCCATTGGTATTTCGCAGCGAACTACCGCCGAAGCTATTGATGAGTTTAGTCAAAATATTTTTTTCAATAGTAATAGCGAAGTTAAAACTATTATTGCACTTGACATTCCCAAAACGCGTTCATTTATGCATCTTGATACCGTTTTCACACAAATTGACTATGACAAGTTTACATTTCATCCAGGAATTATGGGACCATTACGCATCTTTGAAATAACAAAAGGTGCAAAAATAGGCGAAGTGAAAATTTGTCAGTCGGATATTAGTTTAGAAAAGTTGTTGGAAAAATATACTGGTGCTTCATACATTGAGTTAATCCCATGTGCAGGCGGAAGTCGCATTGCGTCAATGCGTGAACAATGGAATGATGGCTCAAATACATTATGCGTGCGACCTGGCACCGTTGTGGTTTACAGTCGAAACAATATCACCAATGAAATACTTGACAAAAAAGGTATCAAAGTACTTGAAATGAGTTGTGGGGAACTTTCTCGTGGACGCGGTGGTCCTAGGTGTATGAGTATGCCGTTTGTACGAGATGAACTGCATTAGCGTCAATCAAATGAGTTTCTCAGGTGTTTTGATAGTGCTGGTATGTTATGCACAAGTCGCTTATAAAAGACAAAGCATAAGCTACATTACCAAAAGCCAAGTGCAGATAAACTAATAGCTGTAGCGGTTATACATGCCGTTTCTGTTTTGAGTATTCGAGAACCGAGCGAACATGACAAAAAATTCCTTTTCGTAAAAAATGTTCGCTCGTTGACTGTCCAGCCACGCTCATTTCCAACTATCAGCACAAGGGATTCAAGTTTTTTGTCTGTCAAGGTTTTTGCGAGTGGACTGCTATTTTCTGTTATATCTAACACGATTTTTAGTTCATTGGTTGGTATATCGGTAGCGTCCGTCTTTTGGTCACTTGTGTTAAAAAAAGGACAATCTAAAAAACGCTTATAGGTATGAACGGTCGGTATACGGGAAGTTCCTGCTTGACAAGCCCCTTCTACAAGATATGTTGTTATTTCGTTTTTTTGTACAAGGCTTGATTGGTAGTATGAAGCTTCCCCTAATTCAGTTGGCACAAGGTGAATTGAACGAACGCCCAGTGTTGACAAGTCTTTTAAGCAGCGTTTTAGTTGTATTGGACGCGGGAAGCCGAGTACTATGTCTATTGGAAAAAGTGGAAGAGGGGTGGCTGTTGCAGAAAATGTAAATTCTAAACTTTCAGAATCAAATTTGACAATATGCGCATATCCGACATCCCCATTTAAAACAGCGGCTTTAAATGTGTCATCTTTTTGCAAGTGTAAAATTTTTTTGCAGTGCCTATATCGACTGTCATGTTTTTTAAAGCAAAAAATTTTTTTGTCCGCTGTAGCCGCATCGTCGTCAGAAAAAATAATAATGTTCATAGTTTGTACTGTTATAAAATTCCACATAATTATATCGAAAATAAAAAAAAAAATAAATATGTTGTATCTAAAAAATCTGTATTTGTAATAAAACGAGACTAACGAATAATGAGCAAGTTTACTTTAGTATCTTTCTACTTGATTACTAAGTGAATTTTTAGTATTTTTATATATTATGGAAAATGAAAAAAGAATTGCCATTTTAATAGATTCTGACAATATTTCACCTAAGTATTTTAGTAAGATACTTGACGAAGTTGCAAGTTATGGACGCATTACATATAGGCGAATTTATGGAGATTGGTCTGCACAAAACTTGAGTAGTTGGCGAAAAAAATTAGTCAACACCGGATTTTTACCAATACAGCAATCTCGTTATATTGGCGGCAAAAACGCTACTGATGCAGCGATTATTATTGACGCAATGGATATTTTGTATGGGCAAACAGTGGATATGTTTTGTCTTGTGACGAGTGATAGCGATTTTTCACGACTTGCGATTAGGCTACGCGAGGCAGGAACAGAAGTATTAGGTATGGGTGAGCGTAAAACGCCATCTGCATTTATTGCGTCATGTACAATGTTCCGATATTTAGATGTGCTTACTTCTGACGAAGATGAAAGTGAGATTCCTGAAACTCCTCATTTACAAGATTCTGCACAAGTAGGCTCTGCTTTGTCAAGTGCCCAAAGCGGGGCCCCTACTTTCCGTCAAGATTTGGCAGATGCTGAACCATACACTATAACGGATGAAAAATCGATTATAAAAGCTATTCGTGACTTTGTTCAAACTTCAGTTGCAGATTCTACTGCTGATGAGCGTGGTGTTAATATTGCAATTTTAGGTTTTCATTTACAAAAGCGTTTTCCAGAATTCGATGTGCGTAATTATGGCTTTTCAAAATTGTCAACTTTTTTGGAAAGTTTGGAAGGCTTTACGCTTGTATATGCTGGTTTAAAGGTTTTTATTACGATTGATGATACAAAGAATAATATTGATAAAAAAGAAGTTATTTCCTTTATAAAAAAAGCAATAAAAGAAAATAATGGAGGATTAAAAATTGCTGAACTGAATAAGAAGTTGCTAAAGGAATTTCCGAACTTTGATGTTCATTCATTGGGATATTCCAAACTTTCTGCTTTTTTATCAGATGAAAAAAGTTTCGACTTAAAGTGGAATGTTGTTAAATTAAAATAAGAGGAATTATAAAACTTATGAAACCTGTCTTTTTTGAACTGCAACGATATGATACACAATCGATGAGTATGTACAACATTTCAACTGAAATACTCATGGAAAATGTGGCCTATGGTATGTCATGCTTTATAAAAAAACTGATAAAAAAATGTAAAAAAAACCGACGCCCTAAATCGCTCGTCTCACGCATATCTGTATGTATTGTATGTGGCTCCGGGAATAATGGGGGAGATGGCTTTGCCCTCGCTCGTATGTTGTGTGATTATGCTGATGTAAAAGTATTTGCGTTGGGTACTAAACTTTCTCCATTATGCAAACTGCAACTTGACAGATTAAACTTGCTCAAAGTTCCTGTTACACATATAGAAACTTCTTCTTGTGAAAATCTTCCTAATGACTATTTTTCTTGTGATATTTTGGTTGATGCTTTTTTGGGAACTGGTTTACATAATACTTTAAAAGACTATGCTCAAAACATCATTTCTGCTTTAAATGCTACTGAGGCTATAAAGGTGTCATGCGATGTTCCGAGTGGACTTGACGCTTATGGGAATCCATCTCCCATTGCTTTTGTTGCCGACTACACACTAACTGCTGGAGCATTGAAAGAAATGCTTTTTTCGGATAATGCAAAGGACTATGTCGGTTGCGTAAAACTTGTCAAGCTTGGTATTCCCTCACCCGCATATAGCCCAACAAATGAAGCAAATGTTTTTTTACTTACAAACAAAGACTTGCATCTACCAAAACGAAGATTGAAAAAATGCCACAAGGGGATGTTTGGTCATGTTGCCGTTTTTGTAGGTGAAAAAGAGGGCGCAGCTGTTTTAGCGGCAATGGCTGCTCTAAAGTCGGGTGCAGGTTTGGTAAGCGTTTGTGGCGAAAAACCCATGAATTTACCGTCAGATATTATGTATGCAAAAAATATTTTTTCTGCCTCGTCATATTGTATTGGGCCAGGATTGACTTCAAATGCTGAAGAAATTGTTAGTGAATTTATCTGCAATTATAAACATGACACAGAATTACAGGTGTCATTACAAACTTCGTCCATTTCTGATAATACTAGTGCACATAAATCTGGTTCCCCTGTGGGTGCGATGTGTGATTCACCTGTCGTTTTTGATGCTGATGCTTTAAAAACGCTAAGTCTTGCAAAAAATCTTTCAAAACTTTCTAGGATTGTTATTACACCGCATCCACTTGAGTTTTGTGTTTTGATACAAAATTTATATTCCGAAAATCAACTTGACAACGAAATGAAAAATGTCATTACAATGCCGCTTACTACAAAAGCCTTGCAAGAGCGCCCATTTTTGATTGCGCATACATTTAGCAAGCAGTTTCCAAAATTAGTGCTTGTACTAAAAGGTGCAAACCCAATAATTGCACACAATGGAAAGTTATATGTTTGTACATCGGGAACTAATGCACTTGCAAAAGCAGGTTCTGGAGATGTACTCGCCGGAATTATTGTTTCGTTATTAGCGCAAGGGTATTCACCACTTGACGCTGCTTGTTCTGGAACATTAATGCATGCCCGTGCAAGCCATTGTAAAAAAACATATTCAAGTACGGCAACAGAACTCATTAAGAGAATATAATTTTGCAGTAATAACTAATGTTTTGTGCCCATTTATATTTTCTCAATTTGTCACTATGCGAAGGAGTAAGAATTTTTGCATTTTGTATCGATACTGTATCTATGCACTATAGACGTTTCGAAAATTCACTTTTCTTATTTTTTTTGAAGATGTCTTTGAAAATGCGATGTTCTTTAGGGATCAAGTTGGCTTAAGTCCTGAATGCCAACTTGCCGTAGTACCGTGTTTTAGGAAGGAAAGGGATTCTATGGGAAAGTAGCAACAAGCAAAACCGTCTACACGGAAGTAGACGGTGCGTAAGCGCGAGAATTAAAAATATCAGATTTGCTTAAATTCCATAGTGCATAACAGGGACCTTGTTACTTTCAGACGGGTTCTTAGGGATCAAGTTGGCTTAAGTCCTGAATGCCAACTTGCCAGTTGCTTAAATCCATTACGCAACTGGTTAGTAGTGCCG
>JAFTEH010000025.1 GCA_017453745.1 Spirochaetaceae bacterium | reverse complement strand
CATCACTTTCGGCCAGTGTTTCCTGTTCCTCGTTTTGCTCATTTTCGGCATTTGTTACATTGTCAGTTCCTGCTAACTGTTCTTCATCGTTTTGTCCTTCTTGGGCTGTACCTCCATCTTCTTTTTTATCGCTAGGTTGCTGACCAGGTGGCTCAAGCGTTTGTCCTGGTGCTACCGTGTCAGTTTGCGGAACATGAGGGATAGGGTTAAGGGGCGCCCCGTCTTTCTCCTGTTTGTCTTTTTTACTAGGTTTACTTAGCTTTTTCCCCGTTGGATTAGTATTTTCCTCGAGAGAATCACCGCTACCGTCATCATACATATTTTCCCCCACATTGTCAATATCTGGGCTGCTATTTTGTACTCCAGAATCGCCAGTAGAGTCGCTCGCACCGCCAGAGCCAGTACCGCCAGAGCCAGTATCGACAGTCATGTTGTCCCCATTCCCCGTTTCAGTGCCTGCTATGGTATTGGTAGCGCCACTATCCCCAGTACCACTAGCCCCATCAGAATTACTACCAGAATTTCCGTCACTGCCACCACTGCTTGAACCAGCACCACCTTGGCTCCCACCGGGCATGGGGTCTTGGTACCCAATGGGCTTTACACCAGGCCTTTGATGCCCACCAGGCATTGGATTGGGATTTTCAGGGTCGATTGGTAACAAGTCGCTCTCGTACCGCCCCATAGTGTCTACTGTTGTAGAAAAATTTTTCATAGTTCCTCCTCATTTAAAAAAAAGTTATAAAGAAATACATCTTCACAAGTACATATATGCTCAAATTTTATATTTGTATCAAATTTTGAAAAAAAGAGAAAAAATTTTTTATTCGTGCGGAGAATTCAATACCTTTTAAGAGCAACATACCTCGCTGCTCTGTGGGGAGACTGTTGATTAGAAGCAAATACGGAAAAACTAAAAGGAACTTCTATTTTTTTAGAAGTTCCTTATTAGTTATAGCTTGTTTTACCAAAAAAATCTAATATGCGATTAAGTAAATATTACTCCAATCTAATCCATGAAGGATTTTTTTACCTGGGGTGTCGTATACGCAGTCGGCAAAAATGTTTAACCTACCTAAGTCATCGTAGTTATAGAGTTTACCATTGTAATAGAACATAGCATAAGGTGTTTCCTCTTCTGTAAAGTATTGTTCATTGGGTTCTATGCTCATATAAGGATAAGTATTATCATTAATTTTATATTCATGTGTTTTAGTATTAAATGTCCAAGATATAAGTTTATCTGGATCCGTGTTGTCATTTTTTTCTGTAAATTCAAAAACATCTTCACTAAGATAGTTAAAAACAAAGCTATTTTTATCATTATGCAGTGCTTTTATTCTCGCCTGTTCGTCATATTCTATGTCAAGGTAGCGAACTCGTGTCTCGGCATATAGTTGCTCATCGTCATAGTTATATACTACTCCAGATAATGTATAAAGTATACCGTCTATTATATTTGGATTTTCTCTAGCATAAAATTCAATATTCACTACTTCTGTACTACTGTAATAGTTTTCAATATCCGAAAAATCAAAAAAAACTGGCTCTTTCGTTTCAATATTATAGCTTAAAAGCTTTGTCATTTTTTTTGCTCTATCCAATCCTACGGCAGATAAAAATATATAATTATCGCTATTACAAATTTTGTGAAAGGCTTCAAGTATTTTTTTCTTGTAAGTTTCATCAAATGGAAATTTTGCATTTTCACTTGCGATAAACTCATCTTTAAATCTTGGGTTTGTAATTTTGTATCTCGCTAAATCATCAAAGCCACTAACACTGTCATCGAGAAGAAATTCATAAGTGTTTTTTCCACTTTCCGAAAAACCCAAGCCCGTAGGGTCTTTAATTAAAGAAAATTCGTTAATCACAACATCTTTTTTGTCATGTTCGTCTGTAGACCCTTCAATTAAAGAAAGTTCTTTAACCGTAGCATCTTTTTTGTCGAAACCTTCCATAGGGGCTTCAATTAAAGATACATCTTTAGCATCTTGTCTAGTACAACCACATGCACAGACACAAAGCCAAAGCAATAAGCCAATTTTAACTTTCATGCTCACTCCTAAAAATTTTTAATATCCAAAACGGAAATCATATACTCGTGTTTGACAAACTGGGGCAATACCGTTCCCACAGGTAAAAGCATTATTTACCTCATCTAACATTTTATACTTTCCGTCATATACATCATATACTTCATTGCCAGCATAAACATTAGATGAAAAATGCCCAGCTCCATCGACTTTACCAGTTTTATAAATAGTATACCGACCAGATTTTGGGCTAAATCCATCTATCCGAGTTTCAGTCCACTTTCCCTTTAAGTTAGATAAACCAAGCGTATCAGTGAGCATACCTAAAAATGCAATCGTGTCATTGACTCTTCCGTTGTCTCCTATGATATTTCTCGTTTTATCAAAACTCAATGTTGTTTTACCAGCTTTTTTTACTGTATCTACGAGGCTATCTTTATTCGCCCGCTTACCAGTAATATCTGTATATAGAGATGACACTATATTTACAAGAGAAGTAACAAAACAAAATTTATTTTTCGCTTCAGTAAAGGCTTCCCCTTCAACTATAACCTTGTTTTCGATTTCCCCTTGCGTAAACAATACTTGATCCACTAAGTATGTTGGTTTTACCCCAGAGGATACTCGTCCTTTTCCCACGAGAGCCATTTCAGTATCCTTATATTTATATTCTGTCATAGTTCCTAAGTTTTGCCATTGGCGTTGCCTGTACTCATTTGCTTGTGATACTCGCGTGGATGCCACAGCCTCCCCAGACGCATCACTTTCGGCCAGTGTTTCCTGTTCCTCGTTTTGCTCATTTTCGGCATTTGTTACATTGTCAGTTCCTGCTAACTGTTCTTCATCGTTTTGTCCTTCTTGGGCTGTACCTCCATCTTCTTTTTTATCGCTAGGTTGCT
>JAFTEH010000024.1 GCA_017453745.1 Spirochaetaceae bacterium | reverse complement strand
TTGCAAAATGTCACCCGATTTTGATAAACCGCTTGACGATTTTGCGGAGTACATGTGATGTATTTACTAGATACCCATGCGATCATTTGGTATGTGTCAGGATATAATGAACTTTCCCCACTTGCTAGAGAAATAATGGAAACGAAACATTGCTTTTTTAGTTTGGTTTCGTTGTGGGAAATCGCTATCAAACAGATGAAAGGATCGCTTGAATTTGAAATTAGTCTCCCAAGATTAAAATCAGTTTTAGAAAATGAAGGTTTCCTATATTTACATCCTAACGAACACGATATTGAAAGAATTAAAACTTTACCAGATATACACAAAGACCCTTTTGATAAACTACTAATTGCTCAAGCATTAGAAAACGACTTGACAATTATCACAAGAGATACGAAGATCGCTAATTATGATGTAAAGACTATTTGGTAAAAACCAAGCAAATACGCATGGTTTTCACATCATTAGCGAGGTGAGTTAGGGCGAGTAGCGTTAGCGAATCGTCCTTAAGTGATAAACCTTTTTTTTATTGTCACACGGATTCGGAATTTCTACGAAATTCCATAATATTAAAATGTTATTCGTTGCCTGATGCACAGCAACATGACAATACCTCACTCTTAAAAAAGCGAGCCCGTTATTTGCAACGAAGTTTCCAGCAGGGTGAGCAGCGTAGCAATTCGTCCGTGTGATAACCTTTTTTTTATTATCACACGGATTCGGAATTTCTACGAAATTCCATAATATTAAAATGTCATTCTTTGCCTGATGCACGACAACATGACAATACCTCACTCTTAAAAAAGCAAAACTCGTTAGAGTTGAGCAAATCCGTTTGTTACCCCAAAAAAGCGAGCCCGTTAGGGCAAGCAGCGTGAGCGATCCGTCCGTGTGATAAACCTTTTTTTATTGTCACACGGATTGGAAATTGCTACGCAATTTCTAGGGGTGCTCGTCATTACGAGCCTTGCTCAACAAGTGAGAAAGCAAGACGAAGCAATCTCTGGATACCAAGTGCCTATAATACAAGTCCAAACACTCTACCTAACTTCAGCAAAAATAGTTAGGTTTTTGCAAATCCGTTTGTTACCCCAAAAAAAGCGAGCCCGTTATTTGCAACGAAGTTTCCAGCAGGGTGAGCAGCGTAGCGATCCGTCCGAGTGATAATAATCCGACAGATTGCTTCGGGCACTCATGCCCTCGCAATGACGAGGTAACCAGAGATTGCTTCGCTGGTTCACCCACACTGGCAGAAGGTATCCCTCATACAACACTATCTAAAAGGGCTATTTTCTCGTGCCTGCTTGAGAAAACGGGCAGCGACTTCCTATACATTGATTATTTTTTTGAGCATGATGACAGACAACGATAGGTTTTTCCATTTCAACGCCGATATGCTGTTTTACAAAATCTATTGCCGCAAGAATTGACAGAAAAGAATCTCTTTTGCAACATCGAGGCCCGCCTATTTCTCCAATTTTGTCAAGTGATTTCGCTGTCATTTTGTGAGCGAGGGCAAAGGACTCGTTTTCAAGTGGAGTTGCTCCTAAAATAATTGACATAAACATCCCCGAACTGATTCCTGCACCACAGGCACCCCAAAAACCGCAAGAACCTCCAGGAACAGTTTTACCGCGATTAAAGATTTGTAGTAGTGCACTGTCAAGTGAAATATGACCGCCGGCATTTTTATATGCAGTCAAGAGGGCAGCACCAACCATTACATGATGTTCAGGACCATGCATGTGACAAAAGGGCATCGCCATCATTTTTTCTATAATGTCAATCGGATTCTTTGTCGTTTCCTCAAGGCATAATCCCATGATTGCGTCCAGCCCTTTTGTATGACAAGTATCGCATACATAGTGACCATTGCAACATCGTGTTTTAGTCATGCTATTTTTGTGACAGAGTGCACATTCCATAAACACATCTTTTTCCAAATATTCTAGTGGTGCTTTACATATCAAACATTCTTCATTCATTTTTTTTAATCTCCTGTCATGGTATATATAAGTATAAAAATATTTATTCTATAAGCCCGTGTTTCCGTAGTCGTGAGTATATTGCTCCATCTGTGCGATTATGAATCTTTGCTATTTCAGAAATACTTATATGCGAATAAAACTCTCTGTCAAGTTGTGCATCTTCTTCTTTTGTCCAAGCCTGCCCTGCTGCATCAGGCTTATTTAGTTTTCTATTATATTCTGTTCTGTTAAAAGAGCTTAGTCCTACCTTATCAGTTTCGTCATCAGCGGTACCAGATGTATCAATCGTACAAGTAACTGCATCTGGATTATCAGATAAAAAAGATGCTATCGTAGCAATACATCTTTCACCGTATTTGTCATATTTTACTTCACCCACACCTGACACGGTCAACATAGTCTGTCTGTCAAGTGGAAGTTTTGCACTCATATCCATAAGTGTTTTATCACTAAAAATAATATATGGAGGCATACCCTCTTCTCGTGCAATCGTAAGCCGCAACTTGCGAAGCAATTCAAATAGGGCATATCCTGTTTGCGTAAGTGTCTCCTTTGTTTTTTTGCTTTTTGTCGCAGGCTCGTGTTTGTTGCTGTGCTCTGTCATTTTCTTAATGACAACTCGCTTATTTTCATTTTTAAGTGGTTGTATATTTCCCATGCGGATAACAGAATATGCATCAGAAGTTTTGTACAAATACCCATCAGCAATCAGTTGGCTCATAAGTTGTTTTAGCACGGATTCAGTGTAGCCTTTGAGAGCACCGTATGTTTGATAAGAAGTTATACCAAGTTCCCGTAACCGTGTCGTGTTCATTCCACGAAGTGCGTCAATGAGTATCTTTATACCATATCGCCCCTTTGTTTCCCACACACAATTAATAACTTGTTTTGCTTCATCCGTCATGTCGATTTCTGTAAACTCACCTTGACAGTTTTCGCATATACCACAAGATGTTTCAGAATGCTCTCCAAAATACGCAAGAATATACTTACGAAGACAACCCGATGTCCTACAATATAACTCCATAATCTGAAGTCTTTTTTTGTCACGCTGCTTAAGATGCACAATATCCTCATCTGTCATACTTGTAAAATCTTTGTGTTCAAGTAAAAAATTATTTATGACAATATCCTGTTCTGAAAACAAGAGAATACATTCTGCTTGACTCCCATCTCGTCCTGCACGACCTGCTTCCTGATAATAGTTTTCCATACTTTGTGGCATATTATAATGAATAACAAAACGCACACTTGATTTGTCAATTCCCATGCCAAACGCATTCGTTGCTACAATGACAGACACCTTATCATAAATAAAATCGTCTTGACTTTTTTTTCTTTCTTCAGTGCTCATTCCTGCGTGATATTTTGCCACAGAGATCTTTGCGTTGGTAAGTTTTTCATACAATGTGTCAACCCGTTTTCGCGTAGCACAATATATAATGCCACAATCGTTTAAGTGCTTTTTAAGATATTCCAATACAAAAGAATCTTTTTTTTGAGGCGACTTGACAGAAAAATAAAGGTTTTCCCGATTAAAGCCTGTAACAATTCGCTTTGGATTTTGAAGTGTCAATATGCGAGCAATGTCGTCTTGCACTTCTTTCGTTGCGGTCGCCGTAAAAGCACTTACGATTGGTCTTGTTTGTAACCGCTGTATAAAAACGATAATTTTAAGATAACTTGGTCTAAAATCTTGACCCCATTGAGAAATGCAATGTGCCTCGTCAACTGTTACCATCGAAATATCCGCTCGCTCACAAAAATGTAAAAAGGCAAAACTTTCAAGTCGCTCTGGAGCAACATATATAATTTTATAGATTCCTTTTAATGCCTTGTCATACACAAGCGAAAGCTCAGAATCTGTCAAGGTAGAATTAATATAGCCTGCCTGAATCCCCACATTTTGTAAAGCGTGCACCTGATCTTGCATAAGCGATATGAGCGGTGATATAACAAGCGTAATGCCTGGTAACAATAGAGCAGGTAGCTGATAGCAAATCGATTTTCCAGATCCCGTTGGCATTATTGCTAATACATCGTCATGCGAGAGGATTGACTTGACAATTTCCTCTTGTCCGGGTCTGTATGATGTATATCCAAAATATCGTTGTAATGCTTTTTTTGCGTCCATATTCACCTAAACGGCAAGTAGCAAGCGTTTCAGTATATCGTTGACATCAAAGGTTGTGTCAATAAGATAATATGGCTCTCCGTATTCCTCGCACTCTTTTTGAAAATTCGCACTACAGGTAATGAGACGCTCCATATCAGGCTTATCGTCAAGTCGCTTTTCAATAGCATTTGCATAACCTGAAATATCTTTAAAATGGGTTTTGATGTAGGTTTCTGACATCACAATAAAAAGTGGCTTAATATGCAAACATTCTTCTTTGCTAAAACTTGACCGAAAGTCAACAGGGATGTAACAACCTTCGATAATCATATTCTGTTCATTTTCAATCGCTGTTTTTATTATTTCCCTGACAAATGGCCACATAAAAGTACTCATTTGTTCATCATCGTCAACTGTCAAGTCTGTCATCCGTGAGCGGATAAATCCCATTTTAAGATGGTCTAACGAAGTGTACGGATATTTTGTTTGTTCCATCAAGCGTTGAGCTAAAAGCGTTTTTCCCACATGGGAACTTCCACCAATCAAATATATCACAAAACCTCTCCATAAAAGCAATCTTTCATACACCCATTTTGCATATTACAAGACGCCTTGTCAAGTAGTCGTTTTACCTTTGCATCACCCAAAATACCAAAAGTGTAAGCGTTCCATTAAGGCATGGCAATCTAACCGAGAGATTGCTTCGGGGCTTCCTGCCAGTCGGCAGACAGGTCGCCCACTCGTAATGACGGCGTGGTTGAGATTGCTTCGGGGTTTCCTGCCAGTCGGCAGACAGGAAGCCCACTCGCAATGACGGTATGTTACTAGCAAATGCCGTAGGCATTTGGAATCCGTGTGGCAATTACTTGAGATTGCTTCGTTCCGCTGTGCTACACTCGTAGGTAATGCGTTGGTGAAGCCACCCTAGCTCATACTTTCAACTACACCATTGAAAACTTTTTCTAGAATGTCGGTGTCAAGTTTGGTGACTCGTTTATAAAGTCGACTTTTGTCAACATGAACTATTAAATGGGGTTGTGTGACGGAAGTTTTCGCTAATCCTGTTATCTTTTTTCTAAAACGATATTATTCGGAATATCAGCGTACATCATATTTGTTGTTAGAGGTAGGACAATTACGGTTTTTAACTTACTGGCGTTGAGTACATTGTTTTGAAGAATTATTACAGGTCTTTGAAAACCAACTTCACTTCCTTGTGGGACACCGAAATCAACCCACCAGATCTCACCACGTGTCATTTTTTAAGGCCTCTCTAACGGCTTCTAGCCCGACATCACAAAATTGAGTTTGTTCAGTTTCGGAAATTTTATCGAGCACGGCGTTTATTATTTTGATTTGTGTTTCAGAAGGGTCCTTGGTTTCTTGTTCTCGGGTATTTTGCATCCGTTTTGCCAAAAACTCAATAATCGAAAGTTGCTCCTTATAAGTCAAGCTTTCTAATTGTTGTTTTAGGTTATATAATTTCGCATCACTCATAGCACCACCGTCCATTTCTATAATATAGCATTTCAACAAAATGGTCAAGTCACCCGCTTCACCATGCGAGCGGTTTTATCGTCACTTGCGACAGATTGCAGTGGAGATTGCTTCGGTCGCTATAACTTCCCTTCCGCTTGAATGGGAAGCCAACTCCTCGCAATGACGGTGCACAACTATTGCCACAGCAATGCAATAGCAATGTATTGACAAAGCACGAAAAATTGTTTATAATCAACACACGAGGTGCAAAATGGCTACGACAAACCTGAATATACGAACTGACAAGGATATCAAAGACAAGGCGGAAAAGATTTTTTCGGAATTGGGACTCAATATGACTACCGCTGTGAATATGTTTTTACGAACAACGATACGCGAAAATGGTATTCCATTCACACTAAAACTTGACACCCCCAATGAATTAACTATTGCAGCTATCGAAGAAGGTAGGCGTATTGCAACCGATCCAAAAATTAAAAGTTATTCCACCATTGACGAACTCAAAAAAGCCCTTGAAGTATGAAGTACACTGTAAAATTTACAAGCCAATTCAAAAAGGACTTAAAACTAGCCAAAAAGCAAAAGAAAAACTTAGATAAGCTTTTTAATGTTGTTTCTATCATTGCAGAAGGCAAAAAATTAGATGAAAAGTATCGCGACCACAGCCTTTCAGGAGAATACGCTGGTACTCGTGAATGTCATATAGAACCTGATTGGCTTTTAATTTACGAAATCAGAAACGACATTCTAGTTTTAATCCTAAACCGACTTGGTTCACACGCACAGTTGTTTTAGTAAGCTAGCGAAGCAATCTTTTAGGCTTTTTTGTCACATGGACATTTCGCTACCTGTCTGCCGACAGGCAGGACGCTGCTCGGGCTACCTGTCTGCCGCCTGCCTGACGGCAGTCAGGACAGGTAGGACGTCCTCGCCATTCAAAAACAAGCCTCCAAGCGTCTCCGTACTATGTGCTATGCACTACTGAACTATACCATTTTGTATAGTTACATTGATATCATTAGAATATTTAAAAGTAGGGAGCTGGCTAGTAGACACATTATTACCACCTGTTTCTTCGGTTAGAACTCGCGTACCGCTTACATATTTGTCGTCAAGATACACAGTACCCCACCCCTGCTTTTCCATTGGAGCATGTAAATAAAGCCTTGAAAAGTAGCTAGTACCATTATAGTCTGTTACAGTAAGCCATGTAGAACCTTCTATTTTGCTATTGTTAGTCATCAGGTGGTAGTCCGAACCTTTTATGCAAATATCTCGATAATTAGAAACGGAGGAGTCAAGTGAAATATTATCCTTGATTGTGGCACTATAGTGGTATACCTTGCCTTTTACTTTAATTGTATTGTCTGTTGGATGGTCATATTCCACATTTTCCACATATACACCACAGATAGTATTAGATTTGTTACCAGTGATGGTTACTGTGCCATTTGGAACAACCGCCCCACCATTAGCCCCAGGTTTTGCCCCAAGATACAAAAAGGATTCGGTAGCACCAGTGTTTTCATGATACGCACTTTGCACATAAAGTCCACCACCTCTTTGGTTATTAATAATTTCAGCTGAGCCATAAAGGTATGCTGTTGTGCCAGCAGATAAGTAAAGCCCACCGCCGTGTCCTGCTTCGTTGTCACTAATAGTGCCACCACCTATTTTAATATTACAGCCACTTGCACTATAAATACCACCACCTGCTCCTCCAGTGCTATCAGTCATGTTCTTACTGATTGTGCCACCTGTCATAGTAAAATCCACTGTGTTACTCATGGAAATACCACCGCCATTTTGACCGGCCGTGTTACTTAAAATTTCACCGCCTGTCATGCTAAATGTAACATTATTATCTAATCGTACCCCACCACCATACCTCCAAGTGCCACCCTTTAGCTCGTTACCAGTGATAGTGCCGCCTGACATAGTAAAAGTGCTACCACTATCTACATATACGCCACCGCCATAGACCCGTACACTCTCAGGACTACTGTGAGTGTTTTCGCAAGTATTATTTGAGATACTTCCACCTTTCATTTCAAAGGTCGCTTTATAATTACTTCCAGCCCCTACATACACACCACCCCCTTTGCAACTAACTTTTTGTTCGCTAGACTTATTATTATTACCAGTAATGTCGCCGCCTTCCATTACAAATTTACCCTGTTGCACGTTAACGCCATGCTGTGTAAAGCCAGTTATTTTACTAGACCCTCTCATAGTAAAAGCAGTGGCGGTGGCGTGGGCTGAGCTTATGAACACCCCAGTGATTTTTTCAGTAACGGTACTATCAGCCTGTACGGTAGTATTGTCTAGGATAAGCTGAGTTTCCCTTCCAGCGTTGCTGCTTAATAGATGTAGGGCACTTGAGTTTGTATAGCTTGAATCAACCTTTACGGTACAGTTAATTAAGGTGGTGTTACTCCATGCAAGGTATAACCAGCAATTACTCAAAGTGCACTTATTGAAAGTTACACTGCTATTGTTTTCTAAGTTTATTTGATTAGAGGCACCATTGATAGTCAAATTAGAAAAGTTTAAGGTTTTAGCATGGGCATTTGGTGTCAAAAGGTTATTCTTTAGGGTTATGGCTACATCTCCTGAAACACTAGATGCCTTTTCGATAGATATGTTCCGTTTATTGAGGTGTAAGGTTTGAGCATAGTCAAGGGAACAGTTGCCTTTTATCAATATTTTTAGTGGAGTGTTTTCTGAAATAGAAGGCATTTTGTTTGCTAAGTCTATGGCACTGTCAAGGCTTTTATACGGTTTATCCCGTGTACCAAGGGTTTCACCACTATGGGTACCGTCCACATAGATTTCCCTATAAAAATGCAACAGGTAGGTGGCAGTGGTTTTTAAAAAGCCTTTTTTTGTAGCGACTATGGTCAGGGTATTTTTACCCTCGGTGGTTATATCTAGTGTTTTAGGTGTGGTGGCTTGAGAGACTGTGGTATTTAGCGTCATGTTTAAACTTGCTCCAGGTGAAAGTTCATTTTTCAACGAAAAGCCTTCTCCTTCTTGTACCAGTTTTTCACTGTTTGTGCGGATTTCGATGGGGGCATTGTTGTTACTAGCAATAGGCAAGTAAAAGTCCACATCTGGTTTAGGATGTAGTCCCGTGATAGCCTTTTGCTCTAACGTCAAAGACAACTGTGGCACAGTTTCACTAAGAGAAATTTTATCAGTTTCAAAAAAACCATCAGATAAGCGTATGGCCATGCTCACATAGCCTTGTGCAGCGTTAGGAAAAACAAGTGCTTGCTTATTAGAAACCGCTACAGCCGCATCGCTTCCTATTGTTTCATAATTGTTGCTTTGAGGGTTTGTGTCAAGGGTTAGCGTCGAAGATTTTAAAACTATCAAGC
>JAFTEH010000023.1 GCA_017453745.1 Spirochaetaceae bacterium | reverse complement strand
TATGTTTTTTCTACCTTTCCCTTAGGAACCCTTACCTTCCTAAAACGCGGTTTATGGGTGCCCCCGAAAAACCCCATTTTTTAACATGCATTAATAAATTTAAGCAACTTGACACTTATTTTTAATTCTTGCGGTTGCGCACCGTCTACATCCGTGTAGACGGCTATGTTTTTTATACCTTTCCCTTAGAATCCCTATCCCTTCCAAAAGCGTCGCCACGGCAAGTTGGCATTCAGGACTAAAGCCAACTTGAGCCCTAAAGAACCCGCCTGAAAGTAATAAGTTCCCAGTTATGCACTATGGAATTTACGCAACTTGCTACTTAAGAAATATGCATTTGAGGAGGTAAACCTAAATTTTTTCATTAAAATCTAGTATTTTTTTAATTTTTGTTACTTACCTACAATTATTTAGGATTGACTCTTAAATCAGTTGTTTATATTAAGACTTGATTTCCGTGAAAAATTCCAAAAAGGTATTGACAAAAATATACAGTTTCGATATACTGGACACAGTTATTTTTTAAGCGGATGTTGTATAACGGCTATTACCCCAGCCTTCCAAGCTGGAGACGTGGGTTCGACTCCCATCATCCGCTCTTTTTTTTGCCTTTCTTACAAATAATTATAGGCAATCCCTAAAAGGACTGCTTGACATATTTTTTATTTTTACTACCTTAGTACATCATGCAAAAACTATATGCCGTTCGAGGAGCAACTTCTGCCGAAAACACTCTTGAATCAATATCCGAAAATACTATTTTATTGTATACGAACCTATTAAGCGAAAACAGTCTTAAAGAATCTCAACTTGTATCACTTCATATTAGTATCACTGATGACCTTACCGAGTTAAATCCTGCGACAGCTTTGCGAGCACAAAACTATGCAGATGAGTTGCCCCTTTTTTGTAGCCAAGAACCTACATACAAACATTCAAAACCACATATTATACGATTTTTATTGTATTTTTATGAAAGAGAAAATTATAAACCCAAAAGCGTCTATCTACATGAAGCGGCTTGCTTACGGCGTGAAAGTATTGAGCATATTTCAATACCACTATTGAGCAATGGAGACAAAAAGATTTCAAATACCGAACGCACTCGTAAAAAACTATGGCTTGTTACGCGAGAATATGCCGGTATTGCTGAGGCAGGAGGCTTAAAGACCGTTGTAAAAGCTTTAGCTGAGGGAGCTCAAAAACAGGGAGCAGAAGTAACCGTTTTTCTGCCTGCCTATTCATTTATACAGCAAAAAACACAAAAATTATTCACAACAACTGTTATGGCAAATGGGCAAGAATACCATATTCAGTTTTTAAACATGCAAGTTGGAAATACTTCGTTTATTTTGATTGATACACCTCTTTTTTCTGGCAAGGAAGGGATTTATACCTATACTGAACATGAAGCAGTGACACAACAAAAAACAAAGGGGCAGGCATACGATGACACAAATGAAATGAATATTGTATTTCAATTAGCAATAGTGGAATACGCCTCTGCCATTGCACGCACAGAACTCGCTGATGTTATACACTGCCACGATGGTCAAACCGCTTTTTTACCGGCTCTGTTTGCGCAAAAAGCCCACGAAAAAAGCGAATTTTCACACATCCGCTTTTTTATTACTATCCATAATGCAGGGGATTCATATCGGCAACAACTATACGATAAAGAGTATGCTCATAGGCTTACTGGCTTGGACTATTGTGTACTGGAAAACGGCATGATTGAAGAAAGCATAGAACCATTTTTGGTTTCTGCCCACTATGCCCAACTTACCACAGTGTCCCCCTGGTATGCCGATGAGTTGTGTGGGGTAACCCCTACCCCATTTTCTGCAAGGTTTTCACAAGCCCTCGCCGAAAAAAACATTAACATTATCGGTATAACAAATGGAATTGATTATAATGCCTATGACCCAAACAACACGAAAGTTTCATTGCTCCCCTTTTCATTTAATCCGCGTGTGCAAGATTTTAATGGTAAATATGCTTGTCGTACATCTTTTTTACAAGACCTATTGAATCAAAATAACAAATTCAAAACGGCATATATCGAACATTTTGGGACACTTGAACCGAGCGATAACAAACTCTTATACATTGCCTATCACGGACGAATTGTACACCAAAAAGGGATTAATATTCTTCTTGAAACAATACAGAAACTATGTGCACGAGAATCCCGATTTCGATTTTTAATAATGGGTCAGGGAACAAGCGATTTTGAGACAGCCTGTGCTCATATAGCAGAACAAAACAAGGGTAAAGTAGTTTTTTTTAAAGGCTATGATAAAAAAATTGCTCGTTTAGTTTCAGCTATTTCTGATGTCATTGTGCTCCCCAGTTTGTTTGAGCCATGTGGCTTAGAAGATTTTATTGCACAAATATACGGAACCATACCAATAGCACACGCAATAGGCGGATTACAAAAAATCAAAGACGGAAAAACAGGTTTTTTATTTTCTGTTCACGATGCAGAAAAACGCTTTGATATAACAGCCCTTGCCGAAGTTTTAACTGAAAAAGTTTTGAACATCGGAAACATGTTTTTTAACTCACCTTTTCCCCACTTACTTGATGACAAAAAAATGTCAGCCATGATTGTAAATGCCAACCTTGAAATTGAACATACCTATAACTGGACCGACATTATCTGTAAAAAGTATTTTCCGCTCTACCAGTTTTAAGGTTCTTCCCTAAGCACCTTGTCATTTTCGATTGTTCGAGGAATATCCGTGTATATTTCTGGAACAAAGTCTACATTCGGGGCGCTCATATAGTGTACATTTACATAGGCTGGGGCTTGCTGATTTTTTACACGGATAAGCGTTTCTGGATTTCTTGTTAAAGCATCCCATGCCCTTGTCGATTCTGCAAAAAGCATAAAAGAACGGCTATTCATTTCAGAGTTACCAGTTTGTACTGCAAGCCTATTGAGCGTAACACCTAAGTTATTTGTTGTACGCATATATGTTTCAACAAAAAGTCCATCGCTTTCGCGCACTTGTGGGAGCACAACACCGCGTCGCAATTTTTCAGCATCAAGCGTTTCTAAAAGCCGCTCATAATAGGCTTGGGCAACCGAATAATTTGCTCGCTTAAATAGGGCATTCCCCAGAGCAAACAAAACATTCGTATCGTTCGGGCGTTCAAGACTTGCCAAAGCAAATTCAGTTGCCGCTTGGTCGTAATTTCCAAAGTGATATTGAATATAGCCTATTTTATATCGAACAGACGCTGTATCGACGAGTTCAGTTGTTGCTTTTGTATAGGTATCCAATGCCATTTCATAATCACCTGCTATAAAGTACTTAATATCGCCATAGTCTTCAAAGAGCTTGCCGACAGTTTTGTTAGCAGGAAGCGGGCTCACCGCATTGTATGTGCGATACAGGCTAAGGGCATTTGAAAATACCGTTTCTGCCTCTAGGTATTGATTACGCTCAACAAGAACTTCCCCATACAGACGCATCGCATCTAGTTTTTTTAAAAATCGAGAAAGTGGCAGTATTTCATTACCGTAGCTCTGTATCGCTCGCTCAAGATAAAATTCCGCTTCACTTGGCTTATAATTATAGATAAAAAAGCGTCCAAGATTGTAATTTGCATCGGCATGGGTTTCATCCATTTTAATAGCTCGCTCAAGGAGTTCCCGCAAATCATCAATTTTATTTTTTAGGGCGAGGCTTACCTTAGGTGATGGCTCATAGCGACAGGTCAAAAGGTAGCCCCCCAACTCTGCAAGATCATCAACCGAAATACTTCGCCCTTTTTCCAAGAAAAAATCTTTAGACGGAAGAACTTTTTCTAGATTATCGGTACGAATATAATATTTCATCAAGCCTGCATTATATGCATCATTTCCGCCATCTTTTAACAAAAGTTGCGTAAAGATTTTTTCTGCTTCTACCAGTTTTGAATCATTTTCCAGTCCCCACTCAAGATAGACATTTCCCAGCGCATAAAAGGCTTCGTTAGAATCAGGATGATAGTCTATAACTTGACGACGCAAAACAGTTTCTGCTTTTTGATAATCGCGCAATTCAGTAGCGAGCATATCGGCATACGCAATCCCACCTTTTACATCATGGTTAAAATCGGTAAGCAAACGAAGGTAAATACTTTCTGCAGAACTATATTGCTTTTTTTCCCTAAACTTAGTTGCATAGGTAAAATACCAGCGTTTCTTTTTCCAATATGTTCCTGCCTTGTCAAATTTTTCTATAGCGGTATTATTCAATCCATTTTCAATGTAGTATACCCCATCCCGATAATAACTTTCTGCCATAAGCGGTTTATAAATAAACTGCCACGCTATGACAAAAATAGAACAGACTAACACTGTAATAATTGCTGAAATCGAAACAATCGGTAAAATTTTATAGCGAAGTTTATACTTAAATGTTTTCTTTTCTTGCTCAAACTCTTCAAAACTTTTTTTATCAAAGCCCTTCGGTATTTTAATAGACTTATTTAAAGTTTCTTCGAGGTATTTTACAACCTTGTTGATAGACGCCCCTTTTACCATGAGGTCTACCAACTTCATTTTATTTACTTCGCTATCTTTGTCATAAGCGATGTAATGTTGAATTTCTTTTCTCAGGTTAAGAGGCATTCCGTCAAGAATTTGTAAAAAGCGCTGAAAGTCTTTTTCGGTAATCGACAATGGAACCCCATCTTGTATATCAGATTCAGATACCGTTTCTTGCCTATGTACTGTGTAAGAAGAATGACTTGCGTTATCATCTGCAAATGTTTCAAACTTTTCAGGTGGTGCAAAACCTCCTGCAAACGAATCACCTTTTTTAGTAAAATCCGTTTTTTCGTCCATTTCAGGCACTTCTACATTGTCGAGTGTATCAACGGGGGTGTAAGCATCTTCAACCTCAGGTATTTCACCAGAAGCATCAAAATCTGAAGAAAGGTCAAAATCCTGTGAAAAGTCTTGTTGTACAGTCGAACTTGTAGTATCCCCTTGAAAAGAATCATCAAATGAAAAATCAGAATCAGAAAAGCTAGCATCGGTAAAATCAAAGTCACCAAAATCAGCGACCTCCGAAAAATCACTTGTCGTTGCACTTGAATCGGTACGAGCATCAGTAAAACTATCGGTAAAAGGTTCCCCTACTTCCTCAGTGTCGTCAAACTTAAACGTATCTGCGTCTATAGAAAATTCATTATCGGCATTTTTATCTGGGCTTATGGATAAGCTATCCTGGCTATCAAAACTTTCAAACCCATCAGTTTGCACGGTATCATCAATATCAAAAAACCTATCAGGTATATTCTCATCAGTCGACGGTGTTTCTGTGGCTTCAATATCAAGTGAAGAAAGCCCTTCGTCAAAGGCTGTCAAGTCAAAGTCATCAGAAGGAGCGCTTGTCCTAAACTCATCGTCTATAGGCTTTGTACCAAAATCATCAATATCAAAGTTAATATCAGGGTCGTACTGCGTTGTTGTTTCTGTATTTTCTACATCTAAGGAAGTTTCTTCATGTGGCTCATCACTATTAAAGTCTGTTGTGTCAAATAAGGCATCATTAATTTCAAAGTCACTATCACTATTAAGATTTGAGTCTTTTGTGGGCGGTGCCGGTATTTCGTTTTCAATATCAATATCAAAATTGGGATTCAGCACATCTGATAAAAAATCTTCTGGAACTTCTGGGAATGTCGTTGTATTTTCAGTAGATGGGGTGTCAACATTGATAGTCGAAATAGCATCATCAAAGGCATTAGTTTGTTTATGTGTAGCTGAAGAAGGTGGTTGAGCAGTTTGCGGTGGGACAGAGTCCAACACCCCTAAGATATTATCCACGCCACTATCTAATACATCTTCAACCGACGGAAGTGGTAGTTCTTCGTATGTTTCGCCCCACTCTGCGAGCACATTTTTTTCATCAGCTATTTCGGCTATTTCATTCCGTATGTTTTTTAAATCACTCATCTTAGCCATAAGGTATACACAACTCCCATATCAAATACTAAGTAACTTTATGGAATCTCGAAAACATCTTGCCTACTGTCTACCCATTGTCGTTTGCCTATTGCAAGAGGGTGTCAGGTAAGGTATACAGTTTTGGCTGCCTTTGAAATTACCATGTTTGAAGCCTTCCATTTCAAAACTTCAAACTCAACTAAAAACCTTTTATAACCTTCTGTTTTTAGAACTATTCTTTAGCAAACACCTCTCTTTAGTTTCGGCAAAAAACTAAAATTGCTTAATGCAAACAAGTATTATGCCACGAGCACCTATAAAAAAGTATAAGCTAACTTGTTAAAAGTATCTTAAATAGTACCCAAAATAGTATTCAAAAACTCTCGTCCTCATTATACTCGTAAAATCTTCTTTGTCTATTTGATTACATTAACGAAAATGAATGCCCCGACTTAGACCGTTCGGAGTATCATTTGTTCCCAATAAGGGAACCTCTAAAAACGCATCTCGCTGCTTTGCTACCCACTCACCGTTTTAGTGACTTCTGAAAATGCGATGTGTGGTGCCCTGTAACTTTAGGGTGCCACACTTGATGAGTTGTTACTGAGGAGAAAACCACGGTTCGTAAAAATTTTTTAAATTTTTTTCACTTTTTAGAAGTGCAGGGAGCAAAAAACTTTTATCTTTGAAACTTGAAAACATCGTTTCATTATACCGACTGTGTAATTCTCAGGCTATAAACACCGATAGATTTTTTTAAAATTTAGTCAAAACATATTGCACATTTTGTCGAAAAGTCTTACAATGTTGCAATTTTTGAGGTATTCATGATTGAAATAAAGAATTTACATCCGCTTGAAATTAAGGTATTACGAGCATTTTTGCCTGAGGAACATTTAACAGCATCATTACTTGAAGAAAAACTGGCATTTAAGGAAGGACATGCAAATCAAGTATTTTCTTGGCTTAAATTAAAGGAACTTGTGGAAGAAAAAAGTCGTACCACTGATACCTTTTACGAATTAACAGAACTGGGTAAACAATATGTAAAAAACGGAACTCCTCTTATGCGTGTTTTTCGCCTTGTAAAAGAACAGGGTGCTCTCTCGCTCCCACAGATTGCAAGTACGCTCGGACTTGATAATAAGGATGTTGGAACTGCCTTCGGGCAACTTTCAAAAGATGGTTGCATAATGATGGATACCGATAAACATATCATTTATGTTAAAGAGCTAAGCGATAAAAAACATGAATGCATTGAAACACTTCTCAAACGAGCGAGCCAAAAACCAGACAATATTCTATCCGAAAAAGAACTGACAAGTGAAGAACGAGAAGCTATTAAAACCGTTTCTAAAAAAAGAGGCGCCCTTGATTCGCCGTTTAAGATACTTGAACGAGATAGCGTTGTATTTAGTCTTACCGAACAAGCAAATGAAGTAAGGCAGCAACTTGAAAAAGAAAATATCACTGGGGAAGAAACAGGACAACTAACAGCAGAAATGCTAAAAACAGGAAGTTGGAAAACAATGACCTTTCGACCGTATAATATAGATCTGCCTCCTGCACGCATTATTCCTGGTCGATATAATTCATATAATTCGTTTTTGGAAGGAGTTAAAGACAAGTTAGCAAATCTTGGTTTTCAAGAAATTGAAGGGGACATTGTACAAACAGATTTTTGGAATTCAGATGCCCTATTTATGCCACAATTCCACGCTGCTCGCAATATCCATGATGTGTACTATATTAAAAATCCGACAAAAGCTAAAAGTATTGAAGAGCCGTATTTAACAAATGTTATAAATGCACACGAAAACGGTGGAAACACGGGAAGTCGCGGCTGGAATTATACCTTTGATGTCGAATTTACTAAACAACTATTATTACGGAGTCAGGGGACGGCATGCTCGGTCAGAAAATTGAGCACTTCGGAAATTCCTGGAAAGTACTTTACTATTTCAAGATGCTTTCGATACGATAAGGTAGATGCAACGCACCTTTCCGACTTTTACCAACTTGATGGTATTATAGTAAGTAAAGAAGTTAATTTGCGCACCTTGCTCGGCATACTGAAAATGTTTGCCGTCGAAATTGCGGGAGCTAC
Source organism: Spirochaetaceae bacterium (assembly GCA_017453745.1). Lineage (GTDB taxonomy): Bacteria > Spirochaetota > Spirochaetia > Treponematales > Treponemataceae > Treponema_B. The sequence continues at coordinate 14,270 of JAFTEH010000023.1, read as the reverse complement.
CGAAGTAAAATATGTCGGAGCCTATTTTCCATTTACCGAGCCCTCATTGGAAGTGCATGTCAAGCATCCTGTATTGGGTTGGTTTGAACTCGGTGGGGCAGGAATTTTCCGTCCAGAAGTAACGAAGGCACAAGGTGTTGATGTTCCTGTTTTAGCATGGGGCATAGGAATTGATCGAATGGCTTTGATGGCATTAGGGGCGAATGACTTGCGTGAATTATTTAGTTATGATATAGAAAAAGTTCGGTTGCGAAAATAAAACATATTATCCTCGCTTTTGCCAGTCACATACTTGAGGACAGAAATGAGTTTTGTTTTAAACGGTATGCCCACAAGTAAAAAAGTTTTGTAGACGAGCGCTTGTAAAAACTGACAAAACGAATAGAACAAAACTCGTAGAATGACAAATACGAACCTTATACCGATAAGTAAAACACTATGGAACACGGTGGAGATTTAATTTTATATAAAAGCCTCTTTAACGGCGAATGTATTGACTTTAGTGCCAATATCAATCCAGATGGGGCTCCACCGCATATCTTTGATATTTTTGCAACTGAAAAAAACTGCCTGCATCACTACCCCGATATACAATACCGAAACTTAAAAAAAAATATCGCTACATATCTTTCTTGTGATGTTTCCCATGTACTTGTTGGAAATGGTGCGATGGAGTTAATCGATGGGTTTATACAAAAGTTTAAAACTATACTTATTGCGCCCCCATGTTTTGAAGAGTATGCTGAACGAGCAAAGGTACACAATAAAAAAAGGATCTTTATTCCATACCAGTATGATAATATTTTTTTTCTCGATGAAAAAAACATAGCAACAAACCTTGACAAAAATACACTTGTTGTACTTGCAAATCCCAATAACCCCACAGCGCATACAACATCGAAGAACGATCTTTTACGACTATACCACACCATTGTAAAACACGGAGCGTTTTTACTTCTTGATGAAACATTTTTTGAATATGCCGAACTTGATTATGACACAATTACACTATTTAAAAATAAGCAGTACCAAAATATTGCTATTATCCGTGCTGCAACAAAGTTTTTTGGTATGCCAGGACTCAGGCTCGGCTATGCGTGTACCAACGAAAAAATTGCAGGCATCATGCAAAAAAGACAAATAAGCTGGAGCGTAAATTGTTTTGCAGAAATTGCTGGCTCATATATTTTTACATGCAAGGAATACATCGCACACACAAAAGATATAAATAAAAAAAGGCGGTTTTTGTTCATTACTGAATTACAGAAAATACCATTTATTGAAGTTTTTCCCAGCAATTCTAATTTTATACTTATAAAACTTCTTCGTGGCGAAAGTGAAAGCTTATTTTTGTTTTGTGCAAAACTCGGCATTTTTATACGACGGGCAAATAGTTTTTTCACGCATGCAAAACCAAACTTAAAAAAATGCGAATGGATTCGAGTTGCCGTAAAAACAGAAGTAGAAAATCAAAAATTAGTTGCAGCTTTAAAATCCTTTTTTTATCAATATACCACCTCATAACTATTAAGAAAGGCTTGTTTTTTTTTTGCATTTTTTTACTATAACTTGCATGCTTGACATGCAAGATTTATCTGGACGCACTGTTTACCTTATTGGCATCAAGGGTACAGGGATGACAGCCCTTCTTGAGATTTTGCTTTTTTATGGGGCACATGTACTCGGGAGCGATGTTTCTGAAACCTTTTACACAGATGCAATTTTACAAAAGCACCATATTGATGTGCGCACACCATTCTCTGTGAAAAATATAGAACAGGTAAATCCAGATCTTGTCATTTATTCTTCCGCCTATACTGCTTCAAATAATGAAGAATATGCTTTTTGTAAAGAGCATAATTTTACAATGATTTCATATACCGAAGCATTGGGGGAAATTTCTCGTAATAGATTTTCTTGTGGTGTTGCAGGAGTACACGGTAAAACGACAACAACGGCAATGATTGGAACAATACTCCAAGAACTTAACCTTCCTGCCACAGTGCTTACCGGAAGTGCTGTGGCTAATTTTTCAGGCTCATGCACAATGATTAAGGGAAAGCAGTATTTTGTAGCAGAAACATGCGAATATAAACGGAACTTTTTACATTTTTTCCCGAATAAAATCATTTTGACAAGCGTTGAATCAGACCACGAAGATTATTACCCAACATACGAAGATATTTTAAGTGCTTTTATGCAATATGTAGAGCGACTTCCTGCTTTTGGAGAACTCATTTATTGTGCAGATGACCCTGGTGCAAAGGAAGTTGCGCAATATGTATTTTCCAATCGCCCCGACCTCGTATTTACACCATACGGAGAAACAGCTTCGGGAGAATTTTGCGTCACCTATAAGGGGGTGAAAGATGGCCGACAGATATTTTCGTTACAAGGATTTGCAGGCGAGTTTTCGCTCAACATTCCTGGAAAGCATAATGTGTTAAATGCAACCGCTGCCATCGCATTGGCTGTACAACTTATACGAACTGAAAAACAAAAGGGCTCCTCTATTTCTAAAGGTAAAGACAGCGAACAGGGACTGTCGATTGAAGATGTAGGAGCCATTCGTAAAGGCATCGCTCATTATGCAGGAATGAAACGCCGAGGTGAAATAGTTGGTGAAGCAGGTGGTATTTTAATCATGGACGACTATGCCCACCACCCCACTGCAATACGGACGACCCTTCATGGATTGAAAGAATATTATGCTGGGCGACGCATAATTGTTGACTTTATGTCGCACACATATTCACGCACAAAAGCATTACTTGATGAATTTTCAAGAGCCTTTAACGATGCTGATATTGTTATACTGAATAAAATTTACGCTTCGGCTCGTGAAAATAATGACAATGATGTGACAGGTGAAACACTTTTTGAAAAAACAAAAAAGCATCACAAAAAAGTTTTTTACTATGCAGAGCCTTCAGACGCTTGCTCCTTTGTACTTTCGCTACTAAAACCCGGAGATATTTTTATCACAATGGGTGCAGGCGATAATTGGAAACTCGGGATAATGGTTTTAGAAAACCTCGGCTTAGTATAATGACGCTTGAACTGTGCGTGAAAAAGAACCGCACATGATTCGCACAGAGAGTACAATGTAGCGCTTCGTGTTACAAACGATAAGGAAATTATTGGACTCCTCGCTTATGTAATAGCGTATACCCCGAACGCTCTGCATCGGGGTTCGCTCATTTTGGACTGCTTGTTACATTATAGTTCTATCATGCAATAATTTTCCAAAAAGCACGGAGCCTTTCTCTAGCGTAAATTCTTGCTCAACAAAAAAGGAAGAGCCCGTCCTTGTTTTATTCCCACTTAGTTACAGGAAGGCCTTTTGAATCTTTTGCTTTACCACACGCAATCAAAACCCACTCGATAAATGCCCATATTCCTGGAATAAACACGAGAATAATCCCACATATAACGAGTAGCGAAAAAGATACAACTGAGTTTCTCATATAAGAATAACTGTGCGAATAATTATAAGCACCGGAAGCAATTTTCAAAATGCTTGCAATATAAAATATCACACCAAAAACCAACATTAAAATCTTTGCGATACCTCTCTTTGTATGTCCGAGATAAAAATTATGAATACCAATTCCACCCAGAAAAATACCAAATAACAATGCCGCAAGACGACTTTTCGGTGAAACATTTTCCTCAACATGCGTTTGTGAACTCTCTTCAGTACTTTCTAATTGAATACCGCAGAATGAACAAAATCGCGAGCTCTCTGAAATTTCGTTTCCACAGTTTTTACAAAACATAGCTAAATCCCCCATTTTCTTCTGATACTTCAAAAAAATCTATAATGCTTTAGAAGTACCTTCTATAATGCACTATTTGAAACCGCACAATCATTGTCGTTTCAAACACTGTAGTTATAACCAATTTTATAAAAAAAATACTTTTTATTCTAGTGTACAAAAAGCACTCTACTACAAGCCCTAAGCATAACAAGGGCACTTAAATGGCGAGAGCTTAACCCGAAGTCTGTTTTGAAAACATCGCTGTACGATTTATATATCAAACTCTGAAAACAAGAACTGTTGCTCTTTTTTTTCGACATTGGCACGAGAGCACTCATAATTCAAAACCAAAGCTTCAACGACAGGATTCCTATTTGCTTCTTTTGCCCCTGCAAAATAAAAATGTTCTTGGGTTAATACATTAAAGTTGTCCTCATACTTTTTTATATTTTCATTATACCGAAAATCATTATGATGCCATGAAGAAAGAATAAATTTTGCTTTTGTATTTTTTAATAGTTCAAACAAATCTTTCTCATCATGTTCAGTCCAGCCAGAATAATAATCTACATATCTTCCAGCATAAGGAGGGTCGCAATATATAAAATCATTTTCAGTTGCTTCAGCAATAATTTCACGAAAATCTTTATTCTCAAAGCACCAATCCGAAGTCATCTTATGTAAACAATTTTCAGCCTGATGAACAATTTTTGTTATGTATGCCTGTGCGAATCGCTCAGGTTTCTTACAAAATGGTATATTCCACTTTCCATGTTTATTGAATCGAATCATGCCATTGAAACCTGCCCTTGATAGAAAAAGAAAGTCTAATGAATTATAATTTGCATTGAAGCGATTTCTTACTTCTTTGTAATAAGTCGCTCCATTTTCATCAGAGTTTTTTAGTTTTTCTCCCTCTGCTATGAGAAAAGTCTGTATATCCAACGGAGTTATTTCATGAGATTGTAATCGTTTATAAAAATTAATTAAATGCGGATTTACATCTGAAAGCAATGCTTTTTTTGCATTTGAATTAAAGGCTACAACTCCAGTACCGAGAAATGGCTCTATCCAACGACCGGTGTAATCAGGAATGAGACTGACAATCATCGGCACAAGCTTTGTTTTTATCCCTTGACTTTTTATAGGTGGAATTATTACTTTCACAGTCATTCCTCCTTAAAAATTCTATCTTTGTTTTTTTCAAGAATATCAAGTCCTTTACTCTTATATTCATGATATTCTTTCAAATTTGTATATGGTCGTTCAACTTCTAAAGTTTTAGCCATATCATTTGTGAGATAATACATCCAATAATCATCAAATATTTCCTCTCCTAAGTTAGCAAAAGGCCCTTTGCCACCTACTAAATCTTTTATTTTAACGATTGAGCCTATGTTTTTTGTATTACCGCTACCAGGCCGAGCGGTCGCAATTTTATATTTTGGTTGTGCAAAAAATTTAAAGTTATGAATTACGGAAGGAATTTTATGTAAATCGTTTAGTGTATAAATTTTTCGTTCATCTATGACATCTTCTGTTTGAGAATATATTATTCCTAAGACAAAATGCCCTTTATAGTCATTATACTGACGAGCAATGTTTTTCAAGCTATTACGATTCCTAAAATAACCCGTAAAAGCACCCAAAGTCATACCATTTACTTTTTCATCATCAAGTCTGTAAGTAGTTTTTATATCAACTGCAAATAAAGTATTATCTTTTTTATCAATAAAAGTTAGGTCAGGATAAAAATTTTGTTGAGTACTTAGTTCTAATTCAAAATTATTCTCTTTTGCAAATTTTTGCAAAAGAGGAAACAAAAGTAATTCCAAAACTTTCGATATAATTTTTGTATCTATTGAGATTGTGTAGATATTTTTGTATATATCTATAAATCCTTTTATTATCCAATCTTTTTCATTTGTTGATATTGCGTTTTCAAAAGAGGATAATTCGTTTTGCAATTTTGTTAAAAATAGATTCTTATCCATACTTATAAAATATACTACATTTTTGATTTATTTTCTACAAAAAGCACTCTACTACAAGCCCTAAGCATAACAAGGGCAGAACTGTGTTACACTAAAGTTCCCTCTAAATCAAGGTTGCGAACTGCGGTAATGCGTACATCAACAAGAGAACCTTCACTATATTTGTAGCGCATATCTTCATCGTACACAGGTATGACCACACAGCCATCAACCTCAGGTGCTTGAAACCAAGCACGAGCAAGCAAAAAAAAGTTTTCATCACTCGTGTTTTCAATAACTTCTTCAACTAAACATTTGAAAGTTTTACCGACAAACTTGTTCAACTCAGCCGTTGTTATCTGTGTTTGGGTATCTTGTAAAAGCGCTTTTCGAGCATAACTAATACGCTTAGCAACTGGATTTGGAAAAGAAAAAGCAGGGGTGTCTTCTTCGGGTGAATATTCAAATACACCGGACCATAATGGGCGTACTTCTTTCAAAAACAAAAGTGTTTCATTAAAAGCCCCTTCTGTTTCACCTGGGAAACCCACTAAAAATGTTGTTCTAATGCATGCTGTTCCGTACGCTGTTTTTTCAAATGAATTACGAATATCGTCAATTAGTTTTTGATACACGGTTCTATTACCACGCCTATTCATTTGTTTTAAAATATGTTCATCGGCCGATTGAAACGGTAAATCAAAATATGGTAAAAATCGCTTATCGCAAACCATAATCGGCAAAATATCATGCGGAAAATTATCAGGATGAATATATAATAATCGAATAGTAAACATTCCTTGTAATGTTGAAATCGCTTTTAATAGACGAGCAAGCCCCGAAAGCGATTTATCGCCGTATTCACCTTGATTTACTGATTCTTGACATTGCTCACTTTGTTTTTCTTGCGATGCAATAAGAGCGCTCTTAAAATGAGTTGCAGGTCTATATGCAACAAGTTTTTTGTTTTTCATTTGTTTTAGTCGAACACTTGAATCTTTTGCTTCTATAGAAAAAGCAGCTAAATCTTGCCCAATAAGATTAAACTCATACACCCCAGCAGCAATAAACGCTTGCATTTCGGAAAGAATATCTTTTATAGGACGACTACGCACCGCCCCACGAATAAGCGGGATAGCACAAAATGTACAACAATTACTACAGCCTTCGGTAATTTTAATATACACAGACGCTTTATAGTTAAATAGTTTCGGGCGTGCACCACAAGAAACCCCGACTTGCGGATAGAGCCATACTTTTTTTTTATATTGGTTGCATGAAGGGGTACCAAAAAAAGAGGAATGAGCATTTGGCATTTCTCGTTCAAAATCAAAAAGGCTCGCAAATACATCCGTAATCTTCGATACATCACCATTGCCAAAAAAAGCGTCAACTTCTGGCAAGTCAGTACTTAATTCATCTGCATAACGCTCGGCAAGACAACCTGCTAAAACAATTTTAGCATTAGGATAATTTTTTTTTGCTTCAAAAACTGCCGACAAGGATTCTTTTTTTGCACTTTCGATAAATCCACAAGAGTTGACAATAATAACAGAAGCCTGCTCTGGTGTATCTAACAGTGTCCACCCCGACTTCTGTAATGCACCGACTAAAAGTTCGCCATCAACCTGATTTTTTGCACAACCATGCTTTGAAAGAAAATATGTTTTCTGTACCATAGACTCAAAAGTTATTATACCAAGACAAAGTATAAAATACAAGCGAGTAATGACTTATTACTGCAAGGAGTAAAAACCTAAACTATCATTGCCAAGTCAGAACACTAGTCGAGTTTAATATGCGCACAAATAAATTATCTTAATATAGGTATACAACACGCACACATATCGTATCTATAACGAATTCTAGTAACTTTTAGTGTTCTTCCATACTGATAATTGGCTCGCAATAGTCGGCTGGTGGTACAAAACCTAACAACTCTATAACCGTTGCTGCAATAGAAGCAATTCCCAAGCCCTGCTTTAATTCCTTTTTATATTCTCCCTTGTATGCAGGATCATATACGATAAAAGGCACAGGGTTGAGCGAATGACTCGTTTTTGCTTTTGGTCGACCATGTTCATTTAGCTTGACAGAACCATCTTTTGCATGCTCGTACATATCATCAGCATTGCCGTGATCAGCAGTTATTAAAAGAATTCCTCCCGCTTTTTCTACGCTTGCCTTTAAACGCCCCAACTGTATGTCAAGGGCTTCCATTGAACAAATTACTGATTGATACACACCTGTATGTCCAACCATATCACCATTCGGATAATTAAGACGGATAAAAGAATATTCGCCCCGTTCAATTTCAGTAAGTACCGTATCGGTTATTTCGGCACACTTCATCCATGGGCGTTGCTCAAATGGTACAAGGTCACTCGGGATTTCAATATAGGTTTCAAGCCGTTCGTCAAATTTTTCGATACGATTTCCATTAAAAAAATAAGTAACATGTCCATATTTTTGTGTTTCGCTAATTGCTAATTGCTTTACCCCAGAAGCACATAAGTATTCACTCATCGTTCTATCAATTTCAGGTGGCGATACTAAAAAGTGAGTCGGTATTTTTAAATCTCCATCATATTCCATCATTCCCGCATAAAAAACATCGGGAAAGCGTTTTCTATCAAAGTGGGTAAAGTTTGTTTTCGTTTCAAAGCACTTAGTGATTTCTAATGCCCTATCACCTCTAAAATTAAAAAACACAACAGCATCACCATCATTGACAGCACCAACAGGCTTGCCGTTTTCTACAATAACAAACTCGTGCAAGTCCTGATCTATAACCGCAGGATTTTCTTTTCTATATGTTTGTATTGCCTCTGTTGCGCTCTCAAATTGACGCCCATCACCGAGTACATGTGTATACCAACCACGCTTTACCATTTCCCAGTCAGCACCATAGCGGTCCATCGTAATATACATGCGCCCACCACCAGACGCTATTTTAGCTGTTACATGATATGTTGTACTCATAGTAGCCATAAACTGTTCTATATCCGAAACATAGTCCAAACACGATGTTTCTGGAACATCGCGCCCATCAAGTAAAGCATGTACAAAAATATGAGTGATACCGTCTATAGCTGCTTGTTCTATAAGCGCTTTTAGGTGTGTAATATGAGAATGGACATTGCCGTCAGATAGCAAGCCTATTAAGTGTAGTGTTTTTGTATGGGAAAGCGAATAAGTTACTAGATTTTTCCATGTTGGCTTAGTAAACAGTTCACCAGTTTGAATTGCAGTAGAAACAAGAGCAGCCCCTTGCTCAAAAACACGACCACAACCAATCGCATTATGCCCAACCTCACTATTCCCCATATCACTATCGGACGGCAAACCAACTGCCTTACCGTGTGCTTTCAGTCGTGTATGTGGAGCCATTGACAAAAGGCTTTGAAATGTATCCATTCGAGAGTCGGCTACAGCATCACCTTCTGAAAAGGCTCCAAAACCTACCCCATCCATAATCACGAGCACTACGGGACCTGGCCGCCCTTTCCAACCTTTATTTTTTTTTAATTCTTCCATAGAATCACTCCTTTACATATATGTTTCGTCTTGAGTATGCTGATGTTCAAGTTGCACTTTGAGATTAGAGGATAGTTTTGATTGTTTTGCCAAACGCCCAGCAACTAACTTTGCCATAAAAATACCGTAATGCGGATAGGCTTCCATAAGCCGCATAAACTTCATCTTAGCAATTTTTATCAAGGTTCCTTCTCCAATGGACACAATAGTAGCAGTGCGTCTATTATCAAGTAAAAAAGCCATTTCACCTAAGAAAATATCAGAAGGGGTCAAAACCGTTATCAATTTATTGTTGACATAAACGGCATATCTTCCAGAACAGATATAAAATAAATTTCCTGATTCCTCCCCCTCTCGACACACGATTTGCATGTGCCGATAAGAAAGAACTTGTTGGTCTTTTAAAATCGCAGGTGTTAAGTTTGCAACATTAAGCTGATTATCAATTTCAAATGAAACTTGATTTCCAATATCATTATAGGTAAGGTTTTTAACCATCGTTTGAGACATTTTAATACCCATACCATGCACATCGGCAACAAGTTCTTTTTCTAATCTACTCCGCCAATCAAAACCATTACCTTCATCTCGAATAATGATTCTCGTTTTTTCAGTAGAAATTTCATAATTGATATAAATTTTCTTTTTATTGACTTCGGGGTCTTTGCGCTTTTCCTCAATTAAGTCTAAAATATTTTTTCCTGCACTAAGCCATTCATGCTTTTCATCGTAATCAATATTACAGTTCCCATGCTCAACAGCATTAAATAAAAGCTCCATCATTGAGCTATGTAAACAGGTTCTCCCAAACTCGTTTACCCTATTTGTATTATAAAGATATGTTCCCAAAAGGTTAGCATAAAATATAACTTCAAAAGGGTCTGTTTCACTCACAAAATACCCTGTTTCTGTTTCATTTGTATCTATGTGAGAGCGGCGATTATATAAAAAATGTTCTTGCTGGATTAAAATACTGATAATTTGTTTAGCATGTGTTTCAAATTCTTTGCGTGTCGTCACAAATAAAATATTGGGATTTTTCCGTTGTTCTAAAGCAGTTTTTTCAAATTCCTTATTTACAATCGCTATAACACCACCAAATAAAAGCCATGGGTCAGATTCAATAATGTCAAGATAGCCTTCTGCATCTGTGTATTCATCATTAAAGTCAATAATTTTAATTTCTGGCAAGTCATACTTCAAAACCGAAATTGCATCTTGAAACTTTGCAACTTGGAACACCTTAATAATTCCACTTGGAACCTCAGAACAAGCATCGAGAATTGCTTTTACAGTGCTTTGAACAGTGCTAATAATTGGAATCTTTTTCATTATCGCTCCACTATTTTAATAAGTATCTAACAAAATAAAAAATTATATTCACTCATATTTTAGTAAAACAGTTATAAAAAACAAGTAATAGGCTTTTTTCAGTTTTAGTCTAATTTCAAGAAACATATTTTGTCATAAACCTAAGCAACAGTTACTGTCGAAATGGATATTTACTCTTTTTGGTGTTCTGCCACTCGCAATAAATACCCCGATTCGTCAAGATATTTTCTACGCGACATAACAAGAGCCAATAATTCCTCGTACATATTAAAGTTGACATCAAGGGCTATTGGAAAAACATATAACTCTGTTTCATCGCAGTACCGTTCGATAAAGGCTGGTTCATTTACAAATCCCAAACTAACCATATTACTTATACGGTCGGCACACTTTAATATTTTCGCTTTTTTAGAACCATTTTTTATAATATTTTTAAGATATTCGCTCTTTTGCTGCCCTGCCCGCTTGGTTACTTCAAGCACCAGTTCATACACTTGGCCTGCTTCCGAATCAATCCGTAAAATTTCGTTTATATTAAAGTCGGGAATATCTTCAATAATGTCATGAATGAGTGATGCCTTTAAGAGAATACTATCGACATATCCATAATCAACTAAAACGCTCATTGTGTCAACTTGATGGCGAAACATATTACCACCAGCGTGTCGGCGTTTCCCGATAAGTGCAGTAGCTAGTTGCATATACGGCGCAAGATGCACAGATGTTAGTGGGCGTAAATCTCTTTCAATTTTTTCCATATTTGCTTCCTCGTTAAAAAACGATGAGGATAATACCATTCATCAACATATTCACTCACTCAAATGTTCTTCTAAAAATAAACATTTTTCAGTTTTTAGAAGTATACATCTCTAAAAAAAATAGTCATGGCAAAAAACTCAAAACCGTAAAGATTTCTTACCTATATTTTAGAAGACAACCAAAAACTGTCAACCTATCGTAACTGCTATGCTTGCCAGCAAGTAATTGACATGTACACTGTAATCAGAAACTTTCTAAATGCTTGCTTAATTATCGGCTCGAAAGTTCTTTTTTGTACTGTTTTAATTTTTCTATACGCATTTTTTTTTCTTGAATACTTTCGCGTTCCTTTTGTACAATATCAGAAGGAGCATTTTCAATAAAATTTTTATCTTGCAATTTTTTTTCAATTTTGGCTACATAGGTTTCTTCCTTTAGTAGCTCCTTATCGAAACGAGCAATGATTTTGTCAATATCAAGGCTTTCCCCCGCAAGTATAAACGCTTCAAAACCTGTACCCACTGTTCCGATGGACTGCTCTGGTTTTTCATTCGCAGATGCCAAAAATGTCAATTCGGACAATCCTGCAAGCATCATAATAACTTCGCTATATTGTGTAGCGGCACTGGCTGGTGAACATGGGTCTACATAAAGATGCGTACGCAATTTTACTTGTGCTTCAATCCCACATTCAGTGCGTAAGGTGCGAATCTTTTTTACTATTTCTTGTAAGGCGGCAAACTTATTAGCCGCTTCTTCACATACCCTACAAGAATCCCATTCTGGATAGTCTGCTGTAATTAAATCTTTAAACAGATGCTCTGCACCCAAGCGTGAACATTCAGGGAGCTTTGCGTATATTTCTTCACTGACAAACGGCAATAGCGGATGCATGAGCCGTAAGGATTCTTCCAATACACCGAGTAACAAAGAAATTGTTCTATCTTTTTCTTTTTCATCACCATTTTTTAATGATAGTTTTGTAACTTCTACATACCAATCACAAAAATCATTCCAAAAAAATTCGTACACGGCTTGGGCTGCATCATTATACTTATACGCTGTCAAGGCATTACGCACCTTACGAACTGCTTCATTCAGTGAATGTAAAACCCAACGGTCTGCTTCATTTAATTCAGTTTCACTCACGGGGATAATTGTACGCCCCTCAAGGTTGGAAAGTATGTAGCGACTTGCATTCCATACTTTGTTTGCAAACTTACTTCCAAACTTAAATGAGTCTTCATCAATGAGCACATCTTGTCCTTGTGCACACATAAAACTCAATGTAAACTTGAGTGCATCGGCACCGTAGGTGTTAATTATTTCAATCGGGTCTACGCCATTCCCCAATGACTTACTCATCTTGACACCTTTTTTATCTCGTACAAGGCCATGTATATTGATATTTGTAAAAGGTACCGTGTCAGTTGCTACAAGACCAGCCATAATCATACGACTAACCCAAAAAAACAGAATATCGTAGCCTGTTATAATAGTTGTTGTAGGATAAAAAGTTTTTAAATCATCGGTATGTTCTGGCCAGCCCAAAGTCGAAAACGGCCAGAGCCAACTTGAAAACCAAGTATCTAATACATCCTCATCTTGTGTAAGCGAGTGGGAGCCACAGTGTGGGCATGTGTCAATATCTTTTTCAGAAGCTAATTCAGCATGACATTCACTACAATACCACACAGGAATTCTATGCCCCCACCACAGTTGCCGACTGATACACCAATCCCGAATATTATTCAACCAGTGTGAGTATGTGTTTTCCCACTTTTTAGGATAAAAAATAAGCTCTCCATTTTTCCAAGCAGCTAGCGCTCTATCGGCAAGTGGTTTCATTTTTACAAACCACTGTTTAGATAAAAAAGGCTCAATAGTTGTATGACATCTATAACAGTGCCCAACTGAATGACTTATTTTTTTACTTTCCTTAAAAAGACCTTGTGCTTGTAAATCTTCAACAACAACTGCACGCGCCTTTTCGATACTCAGTCCTTGATACTTTTCAGGTACGCAATCATTTAAATGTGCGTCTGGTCGCAAGATATTTATAACTTCAAGTTCGTGTCTTTTCCCAACCTCCCAGTCATTTACATCGTGAGCAGGTGTAATTTTTACTACTCCTGTACCAAATTCCCTATCCACATACGAATCAAAAACAATAGGAATTTTACGATTTGTAAGCGGCAGATGCACAGAGCAGCCTTTCAAATAATTATAACGAGTATCATCTGGATGCACGGCAACAGCAGTATCACCTAAAAGGGTTTCAGGTCGTGTTGTTGCGATTTCGAGCATTGTACTCCCATCTTTCAATGTAGCACCATCCGCCAATGGATAATAAATATGATACATAAAACCTGACTTTTCAGTATGTTCAACTTCATCATCAGAAAGAGCAGTTCCACATCTTGGACACCAGTTTACTAGATAGTCACCTCTATATAAAAGTCCTCGATTGTATAAATCTACAAATATTTTTCTCACTGCCTCTGAAAGACCTTCATCCAAGGTAAAGCGTTCATAGTTCCAATCAACAGAATCGCCAAGTTTACGCATTTGTTCTTGAATAGTTGCTTTGTGCTCATCTACAAGTTTCCATGTTTCTGCAAGAAACTCATCGCGGCTCATGTCTTTTTTTTTGCGCCCTTGTGTAGCAAGTTTTTTTTCTACAACATTTTGAGTAGCAATGCCTGCGTGGTCTGTACCGGGAATCCAAAGTGTCTTGTCACCACACATCCTATGAAAGCGAATTTGAATATCTTGTAACACATGGTCTAAAGCATGTCCGACATGTAAAACCCCTGTCACATTCGGTGGGGGAAGAGCAATTACAAAGTTTTTTCCTGTTTTTGATTCACGAGGCTCAAAAGAATTATTTTTTAGCCACTGTTCATAT
>JAFTEH010000022.1 GCA_017453745.1 Spirochaetaceae bacterium | reverse complement strand
TATAAGAAATAACTAAAAACTATCATTTTTAGGGGACTGATAAAAGCCTCCTGTTTTCGAGAATGCCATGTAATGTTTGTAGATAGTAAGTGTTGGGTGAGGGTTTACAAAAAAGTGGCTGTCTTTTTAGCATTTAAATGTTAAATGCGAAATAGACAGCCACTTATACCGGCATGAAAACCAATTCCCCTTTTATAAATTATTGAATTTATTGGATATTTCGAATCAGATTAACCATTTCGATAGCTCCGACAGCGCAGTCAAAGCCCTTATTGCCTGCTTTTGTGCCTGCCCGTTCTATTGCTTGTTCGATAGTGTCAGTTGTAAGCACCCCAAACATAACTGGCAAGCCTGTTTTTAGCGAAACGCTCGCGATACCTTTGGAAACTTCGGCGCAGACATAGTCGTAGTGGCTTGTGCTTCCGCGTATAACGGCTCCGACGCAAATAAGAGCATCATACCGTTTTGTTTCAGCGAGCTTTTGGGCAATAAGCGGGATTTCAAAGGCGCCTGGGACCCATGCGATGTCGACGGATTCTTCTTGAATGCCGTGTCGCGAAAGAGCGTCTAGGGCACCACTGACGAGTTTTGATGTAATAAATTCGTTAAATCGAGCGGCAACAATCCCTATTTTCATCTGCTTTGAAGAAATAAAATTGCCTTCAAATACTGTATTATTCATAATGTACCTCTTTGGTTAAAATTTTATATATTTGGGTTTGCAATGTTTAAAATATGTCCCATCTTTTTTTGCTTTGTTATCAAGTATTGTAAATCGTGTGCGGTAGCGGTTTCCTGAATGGGTACTCGCTCGCTGATATGCATACCAAATTCTTCAAGTTGGTATACTTTGTCAGGGTTATTTGTCAATAGTTTTATTGTTTTTACTCCAAGGTCCCGCAAAATTTGTGCTCCGATAAAGTATTCGCGTTCATCAGCTTCAAAGCCGAGTGCAATATTTGCTTCTACGGTATCATAGCCTTTTTCCTGAAGTTCGTAGGCTTTTAGTTTGTTCATCAAGCCAATGCCTCGTCCTTCTTGTCGCATATACAATAAAATGCCGCGTCCTGCTTTTTCTATTTGGTTCATTGCATCTGCGAATTGCTGTCCGCAGTCGCAACGCAGAGACCCAAAGGTATCACCCGTTAGACATTCAGAGTGCACTCGGCACAGGACTTGCTCCCCATCCCCAATATCGCCTTTGACAAGAGCAACATGGCTTTCCCCATTTAATTTGTTGACATACCCATGGGCAACAAAGTTTCCATATTTTGTTGGCATTTTTACAGTTGTAAGTCTTTCTACTAAGGGTTCATGTATTTTTCGATACTGTTGTAAGTCCTTTATTGTTATAAACTTCATATTGAATTTTTGGGCAAGTTCGTATAGTTCTGATGAGCGCATCATCGTACCGTCTTCACGCATAATTTCACAGCAAAGCCCGCATTCTTTTAGGTTTGCGAGTCGGCAGAGGTCGACGGTTGCTTCGGTATGTCCATTTCGTTCAAGTACGCCATTACGACGAGCGAGTAGGGGAAACATGTGTCCAGGTCTTCGGAAGTCTTCTGGGCGTGCATCATCTTCTATAGCCTTTAATGCGGTTATAGAGCGCTCCGCTGCTGAAATACCTGTTGTAGTGGAAATATGGTCAATCGAAACCGTGAACGCTGTTTCATGGTTGTCTGTATTGTAGTGAACCATCTGCGGAATGCGAAGTCGTTCTACATATTCGGCTGACATAGGCATACAAATAAGACCCTTTCCATGGGTTGCCATAAAATTGATATTTTCGGTTGTCGCAAACTCGGCAGCGCAGATAAAGTCCCCTTCATTTTCGCGATTTTCGTCATCGGTTACTAAAATAATACGCCCTTGCTTTAAGTCTTCAAGGGCTTCATCTATTGTGTTACATTTCATATATTTCTCTCAAATAGTACTATTGAAGTTTTTTATATTTTTTAGATTGTACTTTGTCGGCAGAAAATTATCAATACCATTTGCCCATTTTTCTTAGCCTATTCTTCAATTTTCTTTTAATAGCGGTTTCTAAAAACATATTTGAAAATGACGGCTCCCCGTTTTCGTTTTTTATGAATCACTGTGAACATATATTTAAAAGCCATTTTGTCTCAAAAATGCTTCTGTTAGTGAGCTTTTGGGAGTATCATTGTCCGCATTATTGCTTGTTTGCTTTTCATGTAACAGTTTTTCTACATATTTTCCTATTATATCTGTTTCAATGTGAACAGGCGAGCCAATTTTTTTTGTGTGCAGGTTAGTATGTCCTACCGTATGGGGAATGAGCGAAACACTAAACTCCTGTCCGTGCACCTGGGTGACGGTAAGGCTTATACCGTCGATAGTTACAGAACCTTTTTCAACTATTAATCGGGTAATATTTGTTGGTGCCTGAATAGTAAACAAAAGAGCAATATCATTTTTTTCGATTTTTTTAATTGTGCCTATACCATCAATATGTCCCGACACAATATGTCCACCAAACCGACCATTTGCAGGAAGTGCTCGCTCTAAATTTACCTTTGTTCCAATGGATAAGTGGATAAAACAGGTGCGTTTTAAAGTTTCGCTCATCACATCGGCAGTAAAACGAGCACTGTCAAGCGATGTTACTGTCAAGCACACTCCATTTACTGCAATACTATCCCCAATCTTAGTTCCTTCAAGTACGAGGTGAGCGCTAATAGAAAGTTGTGCAGAATCGCCTCCCTGTTTTATACTATGGACAGTCCCTATTTCTTCAATTATTCCTGTAAACATACATTATTCCTTTTTTTACGGCTGTGGCACTATACTCAAAATTTTTTCTATTATGGAATCTGCTGTCATATTGTTTGCGACTGCTTCGTATGATAGTTTCAATCGGTGTCGGAGTACGGGGTAGGCAACTTTTTTTATATCGCTTGGGTTGACATAGGTGCGTTTTTGAAATGCCGCTTCTATTTTTGCACATACCTGAAGAGCAATACTTGCTCGTGGTGATGCCCCGACGGTAATGTATGTGAGATATGAGCCTTCTAAAAAATCTTTTTCTGAAATGGTTTGTTGTTTAATAGGGCGTGTAGCTTCTACAAGCGAAACAATATAGTCTGTAAGACTATCATCTATTGTGATAGATGCACAAACGCTTCGTAACGCAGCGAGACTTTCTTGTGTAAAAACAGGTCGAAGCGTTGTGCTTGTTTCGCTTGTGTCGGATAATTGCTTTTCAGAAATTGTTTTTACTATATGAACTTCATCGCTGTGTGATGGATATGGCACAGATAGTTTCAATAAAAACCTGTCAAGTTCTGCTTCTGGTAGTGGATATGTGCCATCTTGTTCAATTGGGTTTTGAGTTGCTAAAACAAAAAAAGGTTTTGGTAATTCGTATGAATTTTCCCCGATAGTAACTTGATGTTCTGCCATTGCTTCAAGTAATGCTGACTGAACTTTTGCAGGGGCTCGGTTAATTTCATCAGCTAAAATAGTATTTGCAAAAAGGGGACCTTTGCGTACTGCAAATTTCCCAAGTCCTTGTTGAAATATCAATGTACCAATTAAGTCTGAAGGTAAGAGGTCTGGAGTGAACTGAATACGCTTAAAACTATTACCAACTAAATCAGCAAAGGTTTTTATCGTAAGTGTTTTTGCAAGGCCAGGTACACCTTCAAGAAGTACATGTCCCCCTGCAATATATGCCATTAAAATAAAACGATACACATCTTCTTGCCCCGTAATAACCGAAGCCATCTGCGAAAAAAAATCGGATACTGTTTTTTGAAATTCTTCAAAATTCATAATACTTAACTATACGGCTTTTTTGTAGTTTTTCAATACTTTTAGCTAAGAGCTACATAAGGTGTATGTCTTTGAAAGCCTTTGTAAATAACTGAGTCTTGAGGCTTTTTATAATGCCATTACGGAACTCCTTATACCGCCCCATTTTTTACCTGCTTTAAGCAGTATTTTTTGATAAAAGATATAGGGTGGTATGTTTGTTTTGAATGTATAAGACCTGGTTTTCCCAAATCTTGTTCACGGTTTATGTATTGTACTGTTTCAGGTAAAAAATTTGCAAAGGCATAGTTAATGTACTGAAAAGCACCGATGTAGGTTATATCCGCTTTTTCAAAATATACAACAGCCATTTTTCCATCGCTCGAAATTTCTCCAGCGGTCCATGCAACGGGAACTTGGTCAACATAGAGGATAATGCCAGTAACAGGAAATAATTCAATATGCTCAAGACAACTTTTTGCCGCTTCATAATCGGTTTTTTCTTCTATATTACTATCATTATGATTATTATCATTATGCTCGCTCTTGCTCTCAGTTGCCTGTTCGAGACTCTGTACATGTGTATTCCAGCGTTCCAAAATACTTAGTGCATCACTAACATTTTTTTCGGTTAGGGCTTGTACTGAAATATTTTTATAGGTATGCTCAAATTTGTTGACATGGTTTTTCTTTTTATGAAACTTTTTTCCTGAAAGGTTCGCCAGTTGTTCTCGGAGGTAAATATAATCAAAATTGTTTCTATCTTCTTCAAGGGAAAATGCCGCTTGATAAAAAAGGTGTTTATTGTTTTGTATAAGGTTTTCCGAAATAAAGGAGAGAGAGCCAAATCGCTCTAATAACTCCACTAAAATGGATTCCTCGATGTTTCCTGTTGGTATCATGCAAAAGGGTGTATGTTCTGATTTGCCGACAATGATAATTCCAAATGCTGTTTTTGAAATCTGATAGTGATAATAGTCACGAAAAAAATAGATATTGCTAAAAAAAAATTCTGAACACCCATCAGAAAGGCGTGGCAAGTAGGCTTCAATTTCTTCTTTCATTGAAAAGTCAATTTTTGAAAAATGAGGATATGTCGGAATTGTCATTTTTATAAAGTACCAAAATAAAAAAAAAAAATCAAGGACAAAATGCCTCATTGGTGTACTTCTGGAAAAGGGAGATTGCCTTTTATCATGTCTATTGACTAAAAACAATGCAACGTTTACCATTTTAGTGTATGAATGCAAAGCCTCTTGTTTCTATTATTGTCCCTGTCTACAATAGTGAAGCATTTTTGGAAAAATGCCTACATAGTATTTGTGCTCAAACTTTAAAGGATTGGGAGTGTATTGCGATTGATGATGGTTCTACTGATACATCAGGGACAATTTTGGATACTTTCGCACAACATGAGCCACGCATGACCGTAATTCATCAAAAAAACAGTGGCGTCAGTGCGAGCCGTAATGTAGGTTTACAGTGTGCTCGTGGCGATTGGATTGCCTTCGTCGATGCTGATGATTGGATTGAACCGAATATGTATGAAACGATGTACAATCGCGCAATAGAGCAGCAATGCGATGCGGTGGTGTGTGCTTTTTTTGGGCAACATTTTAATCGAAAGATACAAAACACGCATCTATTTAATTCTTTTCAAGCTACTCAAGCCCTGTTTAGCATTGGAGGTTTGGGTGGATTTTGTTGGTCAAAACTTATTGCGAAAAAACGACTTGAAAAGCTAACATTTGATACAAGTATCTTTTACCTAGAAGATATGGTGTTTTTTTATGAACTTTTTAAAATATGCGATAGGGTGTACCTTGAACATGAGGCTTTGTATCACTACGAAATACATGAATCCTCAGTCACACAACAAAGAGGCTTAACTGTTCAGGCTCAAACAGGACTTGATGCTCTACAGACTATGTTGGCAAAAGAATCAAACCCAAGCATACAGAAAGCTATACGAAGTTTTTACCTGCATTTTTGTATAAGCCTATATTACGGTGAATTGAAAAGGGATGGCGGAAAAACACAGGCAAAAGACTTGCTCCGAAAATATATAAAAAAAGATTTTTTCTTTTTATTGTTTTTTACACACATCCCTTTCAAAAAAAAACTCTTTGCCTGTGCTGTTAGGTTAGGGATTGTCTAAAAAACATAAAAACATATAATACAACAATAGTTTTTCGTTTAGAAACAATGACAATCTCTAATGACAATCTCTATAGAGGCTGTTTTGTGCCTTGAGGTTGTCATGCACTCATTTTTGAAGTACCCTAAACTAATATATGGAGAATAGTATGATTTTAGTAAAACGCCCTCTTTTTAATCCTGATGGGGATATTGATGTACGCTTACGCAGAATGATTGGTGGAAATACCACAAATCTTAACGATTTTAATAATATGAAATATCCGTGGGTTTCTGAATGGTATCGACAAGCAATGAATAATTTTTGGATTCCTGAAGAAATAAATTTAGCACAAGATATAAAGGACTATCCGAATTTATTACAAGCTGAACGAACTGCGTATGATAAAATATTATCTTTTTTAGTTTTTTTGGATTCTCTGCAATCTGCAAACTTACCCAATGTAAGTGAATACATTACCGCAAACGAAGTAAATCTTTGTTTAAATATTCAAACCTACCAAGAATGTATTCATTCACAAAGTTATTCCTATATGCTTGATACTATCTGCTCGCCAGAAAAACGAAATGATATTTTATATCACTGGAAAACCGATGAGCACTTGTTGCGTCGCAATACATTTATTGGAAGTATCTATAATGAGTTTCAACATGACAAAACACACCAAAACTTTATGAAGGTGTTAATAGCAAACTATATACTTGAAGGGATTTATTTTTATTCAGGCTTTATGTTTTTTTATAATCTTTCTCGTAATGGTAAAATGCCAGGTTCTGCACAGGAAATTAGGTATATCAACCGAGATGAAAATACTCATCTTTGGTTATTCCGAAATATTATTTTGGAATTAAAAAAGGAAGAACCTGAAATGTTTACCAAAGAATTAGTTGATATGTATCGAGCGATGATCAAAGAAGGGGTTGAACAAGAAATAGCATGGGGCGAATATGTTATAGGGGATGATATTCCTGGTCTTACGAAAAAGATGATTCAAGACTATATTAAGTATCTCGGGAATCTGCGTGTGACGAGTTTACAATTTGAGTCACTTTTCCCGGGCTATGAAGAAGAACCCACTGATATGAGTTGGGTGAGCGTGTACTCGAATGCAAACATGGTAAAAACCGATTTTTTCGAAGCGCGTTCGACGGCCTATGCAAAAAGCACCGCCCTTAAAGATGACCTATAAAGAAAGATTAGGACACTTGACAATATGATTTTTTGAACTATAGTATAATTTGCAGATGGAGAGAAAATGTATGGAAAAAAAACTTCTTAAACTTCTTACAAGTTTGGCTTTTATTTTTTTGGGGATTATGCTTTTGTTACATCCTAATTCGGTTACTACTGTTCTTGTTATTGCCTTAGGTGTTATTGCACTGGGCTATGCAATTATAAATGGCTTGCAGTTTTTTAAAACTCGTACGCCACTTACTGGTATTATTGCGGCGGTGTTAGCTTGTATTGGTTTAGTGCTCGTGTTACAACCTGTGCTCAAACTAAATATTTATGATAAGATATTTGGCATTTGTCTTGCAGTTATTTTAGTACTGACCGGCGTGCTGTTAATAAAGGAAAGTTTTTCTCGCACTGGTAATACAAAACTTATCGGTATGGTAGTTGGTGCCCTTGTTATTTTGATTGGTTTAGTAACCCTATTTAACCCAAGTTTGAGTTTTTTATCCTTACTTATGGGGTTGGGTTGTCTTGGCTTAGGAGCAATGCAACTATACGAAATTATAAGTGGGGCATCAGAATAAACTACTGTTATGAGTAAGGTACTTGTACTGGGCTTAAAGATATGTGGAGTTTTTATTACACTCCTTGTTCTTATTTTTACGCTCTTTTTAACCGTTTTAACTCTTTTTGAATATCGTCCAAAAGACAGAGAGCGAATTTCTGGGCTTCGCTCTCAAAAAGATGCTTTGACCTCAGAAACTTCTGTTTTGTCAGATAAAAGCCTCGTAGATGTAGATACAGCGTATACACTTCTTAGTTGGAATATCGGATATGCGGGGCTTTCAAGCGAAGCCGATTTTTTTATGGACGGTGGCACAATGGTATATGCGACAAGCCGCCAGAAAGTTAACGAAAATCTGGTAGAAATAGCCTCCACTATAGAAGATTTAAGCCCAGATATTATACTTTTGCAAGAAGTTGACCGTGCATCTCGTCGCTCCTACAAGGTTAATGAAGTTGATTTTTTTGTAAAGAAGTTTTCCGACTACCATTCTTTTTTTGCTCCTAACTATAAGACTTTATTTGTACCATATCCCTTGCCCCCACTTGGAGCAGTGGATGCAGGTTTGCTTTCTTTAACGAGACACAAAACGAATGATGCAGAACGCATACAGTTGCCCGTTCCGTTTACCTGGCCTATACGGCTTGTAAACTTAAAGCGCTGTCTTTTGGTACAGCGTTTTCCACTCAAACAGACACAAGGAAAAGACCTGGTTATTGTCAATCTCCATTTAGAAGCCTATGATGATGGAGAAGGTAAACGAGCGCAAACTGCTTACTTAAAAGACTTTATTGAAAGCGAAATTGAGGCAGGGAATTATGTCATTGCTGGGGGCGACTTTAACCAAGTTTTTTCTTCCATAGATACAACGGCATTTCCGGTGTATTCGGATATGTGGGTTCCGGGAGTAATTGAAACTTCTGAGTTTAACGGTGAACTTCAGTTTTTGATGGACGAAAAAACTCCGAGTACGCGTTCGCTCCATACACGCTATGATGGCAGTGATACATCTCAGTTTCAATACTACAGTATTGACGGTTTAATTCTTTCTTCAAACATAGAAGTTCTCGATTTTTCAGTGCTCGATTTACAATTTGCACATTCCGACCATAATCCTACCTATTTGAAATTTGTTTTAAGATAAGGGATAGCCATCGAACAGATTGAAATAGCCGCTCCGTTTGTGTGTCTAAAACGGCAGATGGGGAGGTTATTTTTTGGGGCTCGTGTGGTCTGCCTAAGATATTTTTAAAATCCAATAAAAAAAATTTAAAAAATTTTATGTTTTTTTAAAATTGACACTTGACATTTTTTTTATTTCCAGTAGCATTTTAAACAGAATTTGTAATGATTACAAATATGTAATAGTAACCATTGCTATATTATTACACTTAGGAGGAAACTTTGGGTAAGGTTTATGTTGTGGCTGCGAAACGAACAGCCATAGGAAGTTTTTTGGGTGGCTTATCTACAGTAAGTGTGCGTGAATATGGGGCTGAAGTTGTAAAAGCGCTATTAGCCGAAACGGGAATAAAACCTACTGATGTAAGCGAATTGATATGTGGAAATGTGTTGAGTGCCGGTATTGGACAAAATATTGGGCGAACCATTGCACTTGAAGCAGGTATTCCAGACGAAGTATGTGCGCATTCTATAAATATGGTGTGTGGCTCTGGTATGCGTTCTGTTATGGAAGCGTATATGTCAATTCAATCTGGTTTTAATGACATAGTGATAGCAGGTGGTGCTGAAAGTATGTCCCAAGCACCGTATCTCATTCCGTATACAACGAGAACAGGTAATAAAATGGGCGATTGGAAGGCTATTGACCACATGATTTACGATGCATTAACAGATGCCCGTTTAAATTATCACATGGGGATTACTGCTGAAAATATTGCCACCAAGTATAATATTACACGCGAAATGCAAGATAACTTTGCATTAATGTCACAAGAAAAAGCAATCAAAGCGGTAGATGCAGGGCGCTTTAAGGACGAAATCGTGCCTATCACCGTGCGTTCTAAAAAAGGTGATACGGTATTTGATACGGACGAACATCCAAATAGAACGACAAATGCAGAAAAATTGGCAAAGTTAAAGCCTGCATTCAAACCTGATGGTGGTACAGTGACTGCTGGTAATGCTTCGGGTATCAATGACGGGGCTTCTTTTGTGATGGTTGTAAGCGAAGATGCGCTCAAAAAGTTTAACTTAAAGCCATTGTGCGAAATCGTTGGTATTGGACAAGGTGGTGTTGACCCATCTGTTATGGGACTAGGACCGGTACCTGCTATCCGTAATGCTCTCAAACATGCTCATGTAAAGCTTTCTGATATTGAACTTGTTGAATTGAATGAAGCATTTGCGGCGCAATCTTTAGGTGTTGTCCATGAACTTGTCCAAGAACATGGTATTGACCGTGAAGCCTTCCTAAAAAAGACAAATGTAAACGGTGGTGCTATTGCCTTAGGACACCCAGTAGGTGCGTCTGGCAACAGAATTATGGTAACCCTCATCCACGAAATGATAAAATCAGATAAGCACTTAGGTCTTGCATCTTTATGTATTGGTGGTGGACAAGGTACTGCGGTTATTTTAAAAAGATAAATTCTATTGAAAACTAAAAACTCATTAACGAGGAGGAACAGACATGCTATTTCATACAACAAAACAGCATGAGGATCTCCGCAAACAAGTTAGAGATTTTGCGGAAGCCAAAGTTAAGCCCTATGCTTTCCAACTAGATCAGGAAAGCGCATTTCCACACGAGCAGATAAAAGAATTTGCTAAAATGGGAATGATGGGTCTACCGTATCCAACTGAATTCGGTGGAGCAGGAAAAGATGTGTTAAGTTATGCCATTGCAGTTGAAGAACTGTCAAGGGTTGACGGTGGAACAGGTGTTATACTTTCCGCTCATGTTTCGTTAGGCTCTTACCCTATTGCCGCATTTGGTACGGATGCACAAAAGAAAAAGTACTTAGTGCCATTAGCTAAGGGTGAAAAAATCGGGGCTTTCGGTCTTACAGAACCCAACGCAGGGAGTGACGCAGGTGGAACGGAAACTACCGCTGTACTCAAAGGCGATAAGTATATCTTGAATGGTGGCAAAATTTTTATCACTAATGCTCCTGTAGCCGACATCTATGTGGTATTTGCGGTAACCACACCAGACATCGGTACAAAAGGTATTTCAGCATTTATCGTAGAAAAGGGCTGGAAAGGTTTTGAGTTTGGTGAGCATTACGATAAACTCGGTATTCGCTCATCGTCCACTGCTGAACTCATTTTTAACAATGTAGAAGTACCAAAAGAAAACCTACTTGGTAAGGAAGGGCAGGGTTTCAAGATTGCTATGTCAACCCTTGACGGCGGACGCATTGGTATTGCGGCTCAAGCATTGGGTATCGCACAAGGTGCTTACGAAGCTGCTTTAGAATACGCAAAAGAACGCGAACAGTTTGGAAAACCGATTGGGGTGCATCAGGGTATTTCATTTAAGCTTGCAGATATGGCAACAAAAATTCGCGCTGCACGGTATTTAGTGTATTCTGCTGCCGAGTTAAAAGAAAACCACGAGCCCTATGGTATGGAAAGTGCAATGGCAAAAATGTATGCTTCCGACGCCGCATTAGAAGTTGTAAATGACGCATTGCAAATTTTTGGTGGTACTGGTTTCTTGAAAGGTATGGATGTAGAACGAATGTATCGCGATGCAAAAATTACAACCATATACGAAGGTACAAACGAAATTCAGCGTGTGGTTATTGCAGCGGCCTTGCTTGGTAAAATAGGTAAGTCATCAAGCGCAAGTGGTGGTAGGAGTGTTATGAAAAAACCTGCACCTGTCACAGGCATCAGAAAGAATAAGATTTTCACCGAAGGTGATGCAAAATCTAAGGTTGCAGACTTGGTAGAAGCACTTAAAAAAGACGGTTATGACTTTACTGTCGGCATTGCTGCTGATACTCCGATTGCTATGGCTGAACGAGTTGTTTCAGGCGGTAAGGGTATTGGTGATAAGTCTAATTGGAAGCTTATCGAAAACCTAGCTCAAGCTGCAGGTGCTGCTGTTGGTAGTTCGCGCCCAGTAGCAGAGACACTAAAGTATGTTTCACTTGACAGGTATGTCGGTATGTCAGGGCAAAAGTTTACAGGCAACCTGTATATTGCTTGTGGTATCTCTGGCGCAAAACAGCACTTAAAAGGTATTAAGGATGCATCAACTATTGTTGCTATTAACAAAAATGCGAGCGCACCAATTTTCAAAAACTGCGATTATGGTATTATTGGGGATGTAAAAGAGATTCTTCCATTGTTGGCAGAAGCCTTAGGTACTGGCAAAAAGAAAGAAGCTCCACCAATGGTTAAGATGAAACGCCCACGCCCACCAATGCCTGAACCAATTGGACCAAAGTATGTTTGTAATGGTTGTGCGTATGAGTACATTCCTGAATTTGGCGATGAAGATTCCGATATTGCACCTGGAACACAATTCAAAGACTTACCAGAAGAATGGGTCTGTCCTGAATGTGCTGAGCCAAAGAGCAACTTTATAGACATGGCTATTAGAGGGCTATAATTTATTTTTAGGAGATAAACTTATGTATAATGTACGAAAGATAACTGATGACTTATATTGGTGTGGTGCTAATGACCATCGCTTACACCTCTTTGAAAATATTCATCCAATTCCACAGGGTGTTTCTTATAACTGCTATCTTTTGATGGACGAACATCCTACCTTGTTTGATACGGTTGATTGGTCAGCATGCAGACAGATGATTGAAAATCTTCAGTATGTTTTAAATGGTAAAAAGTTGGAATACTTAGTTATTAACCACTTAGAACCAGATCACGCTGCTTGTATCGAAGAGATTATTCTTTATTGGCCAGATGTTCAGCTCATCTCAACCGAAAAAGGTTTTATGCTTGCTCGCCAGTTTGGCTTTTCAGTTGACAAGCAAAAACTCCATACGGTAAAAGAAGGTGATACTTTTTCTTTTGGAAAACACACAGTGACTTTTGTTGAAGCGCCCATGGTACATTGGCCAGAACCAATGGTTACTTTGGATTTGACAAATGGCGTTTTGTTTTCTGCTGATGCCTTTGGTTCGTTTATTGCTAATGACGGAAAACTTTTTGCAGACGAAGTAAACTTTGACCGCGACTGGATTGATGAAGCGCGTCGCTACTTAGTAAACATTGTTGGAAAGTATGGTCCACATGTGCAGCTCCTTTTAGGCAAGGCTGCAAAGGTGCTCGATAAGATTAAGATTATCTGCCCATTACACGGTCTTGTTTGGCGAAAAGATTTAATGTACTTTATTGACAAGTACAACAAGTGGTCAACATACACACCAGAAGAAAAAGGCGTGCTCATTGTGTATGCTTCAATGTATGGCAATACTGAATCTGCAGCACAAGCCCTAGCTTCAAAGATTTGCGAAAAAGGTATGTCCAATATCAAAGTATGCGATGTTTCAAATACACATGTTTCGTACTTAATCGCAGATTCATTTAAGTATTCTCATATTGTGCTTGCATCGGTTACATACAACTTGGAAATCTATCCTGTTATGCTTGACTACCTTGAAGAAATGCGGATGCTTCATCTGCAAAACCGCACAGTTGCAATTATGGAAAATGGTTCTTGGGCTGTCAAGTCTGGTGATTTGATGCAAAAGTTCATTGAAGAAAGGATGAAAAATATGACTATCTTAAATGAGCGAGTTACTCTTGCATCGAGTCTCAAAGGTGATAAAGAAAAAGAACTTGACGATATGGCACAAGCAATCGTTGATTCAATTAAAGAAACAAAGATTTAATATTCTATTTAAGCGTTATGACGAAACAAGGATAGAATAAAAAACGTGATAAGCCATCGTTAAAACAGTGACGATGGCTTTTTAGAAAAAATCAATCGAGGAAAAAAATATGAAAAAAATTGGTGTAGTCGGTGCAGGAACTATGGGGCAGGGTATCGCACATGCTTTTGCAAGTGCTGGGTACTCTGTAGTTGTATGTGATATAAAACTTGAATGGGCTGAATCAGGAATTGCAAAAATTGCAAGTGGCTTAGATAAGTTAGTGAGTAAAGAAAAAATAACCGCTGATAAAGCAAACTCAATAAAGCAAAACTTAAAAGCAGGGGAGTACTCTGACCTTGGGGATGCTGATGTCGTAGTTGAAGCAATCTTAGAAACTATGGAAGCGAAAAAAACATTGTTTACCCAACTTGACGATGTATGTAAGCCTGAAACTATTTTTTGCACAAACACTTCATCACTGTCGGTTACTGAAATTGCAAAGGGTATTAAACATTCGGTAATTGGTATGCACTTTTTTAATCCAGCCGATAGGATGAAACTAGTTGAAGTGATTTCAGGACTCACCACTCCAGTTGATGTAAAAGAGAAAATTATTGAGCTTTCAAAAAAACTTGACAAGACTCCTGTAGAAGTTGCCGAAGGACCTGGATTTGTAGTAAACCGCATTCTCATTCCGATGATAAACGAAGCCGCCTTTATTTTACAAGAAGGCATCGCATCAGTTGAAGATATTGACACTGCAATGAAACTCGGTGCAAATCATCCTATGGGACCGCTTGCTCTCGGCGACTTAGTAGGACTTGATATTGTGCAAGCGATTATGGATGTGCTTTACAAAGAAACAGGCGATAGTAAGTATCGTTGCTGTACGCTTATTCGTAAAATGGTTCGAGGTGGCCTTTTAGGTAAAAAAACTGGTAAGGGCTTTTACGACTATTCAAGCTAGGAGGCATTATGGATACAGTACTTACTGAAACTCAAGAAAATATTGCTATTGTTACAATCAATCGGCCGAATGCTTTAAACGCACTGAGCCGTGAAGTGCTTACTGATTTAGAAGCAGCCTTTACAGCGCTTGAAAAAAATAAAGAAGTGCTGTGCGTGATACTTACTGGTGCCGGCGAAAAAAGTTTTGTTGCAGGAGCCGATATTGCAGAAATGAAAGATATGGATAAGCAAGCAAGCAATGCGTATGCTGATTTTGCAAATAAACTTTTTTTATGCATTGAGCATTTTCAAGTACCAGTGATTGCAGCCGTAAATGGATATGCACTCGGTGGTGGTTGTGAACTTGCGATGGCCTGCGATATTCGTATTGCTGCTTCACATGCACGCTTTGCACAACCTGAAACAGGTCTCGGTATTACACCTGGTTTTGGTGGGACGCAGCGGCTTCCGCGCTTAGTTGGTTTAGGTATCGCAAAAGAACTTATCTACACTTGTCGTCAAGTTAAAGCAGATGAGGCCTTGTCTTTAGGTTTGGTGAACAAGGTTGTAGAAGCCGAAAACCTTATGCAAGAAGCAAAAGCCATAGCAATGCAGATTGCAAAGAACGCCCCCATAGCCATTCGGTATGCAAAAAATGCGATAAACGAGGGTTTCCATTTACCGATTGAAGAAGCAGTTGGGGTTGAGCAAAAATATTTTTCGGATTGCTTTTCAACAAACGACCAAAAACTTGCGATGACTGCATTTGTCAATAAGGAAAAAGATATTAAGTTTACCAACAAATAGGGGTTCTTAGGGGGATACCCCTAAGCCGCGTTTTAGGAAAGAAAGGGATTCTAAGGGAAAGGAAACCCTTTTGCTCGGTCAAAAGGGTGTCTTTTCCCTTAGTATAAAAGGGGACGTAGGGGAAACTTTTCCCTTACAAATAACCTAGTTTTTTTTAACTTAATATCTATAATGTAGTTGTAATGTGCCCTCTAAACATCGCATTGTTAAAGGAGCCTCTAAAAACTGGGACAGGGCAACGAAGCACCTCGATGTGTTTTTAGAGGTTTCTGAAAGATTTTTATTTTTAGGGGGAGTTTTTTGAGGAGATACTATGGATTTTAATGCACTATATAAACAAAAATTAACGAGTGCCAATGAAGCAGTCAAGGTTATTAAGTCTGGTGATTGGGTTGATTTTGCTTGGGGACCTAACACACCTGTGGCTTTAGACAAGGCACTAGCTCAAAGGTTTAACGAAGATTCGAGCTTGAAAGATGTTCACTTTTATGGTGGTGTATTGATGAGCGGCTTGGAAATTTTTAATATTGAACATGCAGAAGATCGTATTACTTGGAACTCGTGGCACATGTCAGGAATAGAGCGAAAAATTTGGAGTCGCGGTTTTGGGTTTTATGGAGCTTTGCGTTATTCGGAACTTCCTCGTTGGTACAGAGAAAATATCAAGCGTATCAATGTAGCAACGATTGTAACTTCACCTATGGATGAAAACGGAAACTTTTGTTATGGGTTAAGTTCATCTCATTTTAGGGCAGTTTTTGATGTGGCGGATGTTATCATCGTAGAAGTAAATAAAAATATGCCACGCACTGTAAATGGTGTTGATGATAACATACATATTTCTGAAGTGGATATGATTGTCGAAGGTGAAAACCCACCGATTTTAGAAATGGGTGGTGCAGGAGAAGCTAGCGAAGTTGACAAAAAAGTTGCACGCTTAATAATGGAAGAAATTCCAAATGGCGCTTGTTTGCAATTAGGCATTGGCGGTATGCCGAATGCTGTCGGCTCCATGATTGTAGATTCTGACCTTAAAGATTTAGGTGTGCATACTGAAATGTATGTAGATGCTTTTGTGGATATAGCTCTTGCAGGAAAGATTACTGGAAATGCAAAGACCATTGACAAGGGTCGACAAGTTTTTGCTTTTGCGGCAGGTACTAAAAAACTGTACGAGTATGTAAATAATAATCCAGTTTGTATGGCGGCTCCTGTTTCGTATACAAATGATGTGAGAGTAGTTTCGCAAATTGACAATTTTATTTCTATTAACAATGCTGTTGATATTGATCTTTTTGGTCAAGTAAATGCAGAAAGTTCTGGTACAAAACATATTTCTGGTTCAGGTGGACAACTTGACTTTGTGCTTGGAGCGTATTTATCAAAGGGCGGAAAAAGTTTTATCTGTTGTTCTTCAACATTTACGCAAAAAGACGGAACTCTTTCTTCACGCATTAGACCAACCTTAGCGGAAGGTTCTATTATTACAGACCCACGCCCTTGTGTGCATTACTTTGTAACTGAATACGGCAAGGTAAACTTAAAAGGTCTTTCGTCTTGGCAACGAGCTGAAGCGATTATCTCTGTTGCTCATCCTGACTTTAGAGAAAACTTAATAGCGGAAGCCGAAAAACTTCACATTTGGCGAAGGTCTAACAAGCGCTAACCACGCAGCACCATTGCGAGAAATGTGTAAGTTTTCCGCATCGTCATTGCGAGTGGAAAGAAACAAACGGATTGGTTCAGACCTAACGGTCTTCACGGTGTAAGTGCGTCATTGCGAGGAAACGAAGTGGACGAAGCAATCCCAAGTGAAGTCGTCATTGCGAGGGACTTGACTTTTCCTGTCTGACGACAGGGAAAGTCATAGCACCCGAAGCAATCTCGTTGGTTACAGCACAATAAGGATTATCACACGGACTTTAAACGCTAACGCTGCTCAGGCTAACGCCTGAGCGGTTTTAGGCTAAGGTTTTGTCGGTAGACCGTGAAGTGTAGTGCCTGTTAAGGCACGGGCGTAAGCAACTTTAGTCCGTGTGACAGCTTTATTCAGAAAAGATTGCTTCAGCCTTTGCACATTGAAAACAATTCCTTAGTATTTTCAATGTGGCCGAGAATTAAAAAATCTGTAGAAAGTATTTTTAATTCTCGCATTAGGATTGCCTGTAAGCAAGGCTCGCAATGACAGGCTTGTTTCGTCATTGGTTTTTAGGCTCCTACCATTTTCGCTTAGCACCACCAACCTAAAAAACTAAAACCTTCTATAATAAAAGTTGTTTTTTCGGTACAATGTAGTGAATAAAAAATTGCATTTGATTTTTTTGAAACATCGCACAAAAAATTTTGAATAGGAGTTGATATGCCACCACTACACGGTATGGGAGGGCGGGGCTTTATGTCGGAAGAGGAAAAGCAAGCTGTTCCCAAAGTTACATTGCCACTTTTAAAAAGAATCTTTTCGTATTTGATGCCGTACTGGAAGCAATTCGCCTTGGTGCTTTTTTGTATTTTGCTTTCTTCGGTTTGTCATCTTTTGCCATCAGTGTTGACAGGACGCATTATTGATGACGGTCTTATTGGTAAAAATTTACAAGCCTTGATAACATTGATTGTACTTTCATTGTTAGTGAGTCTTACCGCAAACCTTATTGGAGTTGCCGAAAGTTACTTAAATGCTTGGATAGCACAACATATCACTTTTGACATGAGAAACTCTTTGTTTGCGCATTTACAAAAAATGTCGCAACGCTTTTTTACTACAAACAACCAAGGCGATATTATCACTCGCATGACCACCGATATTTCTGGAGTTGAGTCAATTATTACAAGTACATTTTCAAGTATATTATCGAATGTTTTAACTTTGGTAGTAGCTCTCGTAACCATGTACCAAAAAAATTGGATACTTGCAACAGTTGGTATTGTAATTGTTCCGCTTTTTGCATTACCAACGCGCAAGGCAGGAAAAACACGGTGGACCTTAACTCGTGAAGCGCAAGAATGTAACGATACTATAAACGGCATCTTAAATGAAACGCTTTCGGTGAGTGGACAATTACTCGTAAAACTTTTCGGTCGAGAAAAAACTGAATATGAAAAGTACGAAAGTGTAAATAAAAAAATGATTAAACTTCACATCAAAGAGCGTATGGCAGGTAGATGGTTTTTTGTAGTGATTCATACTTTTTCGAGTATTGGACCTTTACTCCTTTATCTTGTTGGTGGTATTTTAATGATGCGTTATGACGAAAATCTTACGGTAGGAGATATTACTGTTTTAGTTGCTTTGTTAGGTCGCATGTATGGTCCTGTAAATTCGCTTTTAAATATTCAAGTAGATTGGATGCGGAGTATGGCATTGTTTACGAGGATTTTTGATTACTATGATATGCCGATTGAAATTCAAAATCCTGAAAACCCAGTAATACCGACTAACGAAAGTACCGGTGAAATTACATTTTCGGATGTGTGTTTTTCCTACAATGACGAACGACAGATTTTGAAAAAGGTAAACTTTACTCTTAAAAGTGGAGATTGCATTGCGATTGTGGGTCCTTCGGGTAGTGGTAAAAGTACTTTGGTAAATTTAATCCCCCGGCTTTATGATGTGGACTCTGGTTCAGTATGTTTTGACGGTGTAGATGTGCGTCAGCTAGACTTAACATACCTGCGACAAAATATTGGTGTGGTAACTCAAGATACCTATCTCTTTAATGGAAGCATTCGCGAAAACCTTTTGTATGCAAAAGCTGATGCAACCGAAGATGACTTAATTGCTGCATGTAAAAAAGCAAATATCTACGATTTTATCCAAAACCAGAGCGAAGGTTTTGATACCATTGTCGGAAACAGAGGTTTAAAACTTTCTGGTGGTGAAAAGCAGCGTCTTTCTATTGCTCGTGTTTTACTAAAAGATCCTGCACTGTTGATTTTTGATGAAGCAACTTCTTCCTTAGATTCAATTTCTGAAAAAAAAATCCAAGATGCGATTGAGCCGCTCATTGCAGAACGCACGAGTATTTTGATTGCGCATAGACTTTCTACTATTTTGCAAGCCGATGAAATAATCGTATTAAAGGACGGAGAAATAGTTGAGCGTGGGCAGCATGACCGTTTAGTAAACTCGGGAGGCATTTACACCGAGTTATACGAAACACAATTTAAGTTAGAAAAGAAAGGTATGTAAGGTATAGGGGAGAGGGAAACAGCACATTGAAAAAAAATCCGTTTTTTTCAATGTGGCCGAGAATTAAAAACTTTGCAAAGTTTTGGTTTTTAATTCTCGCACATACGCACCGTCTACATCCGTGTAGACGGTTAAGATTGGTTACCCCTATCCCTTCCAAAAATAACGGCTTAGGGATCAAGTTGGTATAGGTCATAAAGCCAACTTGGCCCTAAGAACCCGTATTATTTCTGATTTGTAACTTTTTCAAAGTTACAAATCAAACATTGGTACGCTCGTCATTGCGAGGACAGGGTACTGTATCGTCGTCATTGCGAGCCAACGATAGTTGGCGTGGCAATTTTATTGGTGAGATTCCTTCGCTACGCTCGGAATGACGGTGTTTTGCTCGTCATTGCGAGGGCGGGGGCTATATCGCCGTCATTGCGAGGAACGCAGAGACGAAGCAATCTATCGTTTACAGCATAAAACCAACGAGATTGCTTCGCTGTCGCTCGCAATGACGGTTGGTTGGTGCTCGTAATGACGGTGCGTGTACATTGTGAGTTTCCGTAGGAAACTCGAATCCGCGTGACAACCATTTAATGCTTTTGTAAAAATAGGAGAAAAAGATTTGAAAGAGTTAGAAACAAAATACATGGAGTGGGCTATTGAACTTGCAAAAAAAGGTTTAGGTTTTACTTCACCAAATCCACTAGTGGGGGCAGTAATTGTAAAGGACGGCCACATAATAGGTGAAGGCTATCACGAAAAATACGGGAGTCTTCATGCCGAGCGAAATGCCCTTGCTTCTTGTACCGAAAACCCTCAAGGCGCTACAATGTATGTAACGCTCGAGCCGTGTTGCCACCACGGCAAACAGCCTCCTTGTACTGAAGCCATTATTCAAGCAGGCATTTCTAAGGTAGTAATCGGAAGTGCTGACCCAAACCCAGTCGTAAGTGGCAAAGGTATATCTTTTTTGAAAAAGCAAGGTGTTACCGTAATAGAAGGTTTTTTACAAAAAGAATGTGATGCACTAAACCCAGTTTTTTTTCATTATATTACTCATAAAATGCCATTTGTGTCTGTCAAGTATGCGATGACCCTTGACGGAAAAATTGCAAGTAAAACGGGAAACTCAAAGTGGATTACTTCGGAGGATGCTCGCTCATTTAGTCATCAGTTGCGCACAGTACACACAGGAATTATGGTTGGACTAGGAACTATCATTGCCGATAACCCTGCACTTACTTCGCATGGCAGAGGTAAAAATCCTGTTAGGATTGTCTGTGATTCAAACTTGAGAACTCCGCTTACATCGCAAGTGGTGCAAACAACAGCTAAAGCGAAAACTATTATTGCAACATGCGTGAATGATAAAAGCCGACTTGCCGCATATCAAAAATTAGGCTGTGAAATGCTCGTACTACCTAAAAGCACAAACTGCGAATGTGAAGCAACTGAAACTGCTAACCACCTAGACCTAACCGCACTTCTTAAAGAGCTCGCTACTTATCAAATAGATAGCATTTTAGTGGAAGGTGGTGGCACGCTTTTGTGGTCTTTTTTTAAGAACGGCTTGGTAAATAAGTTGTATGCCTATATCGCTCCAAAGATTCTCGGTGGCAAAAATGCGATAAGCCCAGTAGGTGGGCTAGGATTTGAGCTTGTCGATGAGGCAAGAAAATTTAAAATTGCAAGTGTACGCCACTTTGATAATGATATACTCGTTGAAGCGGTTCCCAGTTCTATCTCATTATAAAGACTTGTTTTTTTTTAAAATTTTGCTATAATTGACGGGGATATTAGGGTACTGGAATCTGAGTACTTTTTGAGAGAAAGTCTATATGAGCGCAAAACCAAAAAAAATATATTTTAATTGGCTTATTTCTATCTGTATTACGGCACTAGGAAGTTTGTGCGTTGCATCTGGACTGTATTTTTTTTTGGTTCCTACAACAATTTCACCAGGTGGGGTTAGTGGACTTTCGGTTGTCTTAAATCGACTTACTGGTATCCCTGTTTATTTACTCAATTTATGTATCAATATACCGCTCTTTCTTTTTGGTGCAAAATTATTGGGTAAAAAGTGTGCTTTTTTAACCTTTGAAGCGACGATTCTTCTTTCGGTTTTTCTCGCTATTTTTGAGTGGACAACTCCTGTGGATGTTTTGAATGTTCAAAGCGATATGACCCTAGCTTCTATTTTTGGAGGCCTGTGTGTCGGACTTGGCTTGGGGCTCGTGTTTAAAGTTGGTGGTACTACTGGAGGGACTGATTTGGTAGGGGCTATTATTAATCACCACTTTCCGAATCTTAGTATAGCCCAAGGTATGGCTGTAATTGATCTTGTTATTGTTGTTTTAGCAGGAGTAGTAACTCAGTTGCCACAGGTTGCCTTATATTCGCTTATAGCACTTTTTTTCTGTATGAAAATACCTGACATGATTCTTGACGGGTTTAATTACTATAAGGGTTTTATAATTATTACACATGAGCCCGAAAAAACAGGCAATGCTCTGATGGAAGAACTTTCGCGTGGGGTGACAATTTTAAAAGGTGCAGGTATGTATTCGAAACAGGATAAGCCCCTTTTGTTGTGTGTTGTTCATCGTGCCCAGTTTACGAAGGCTAAAGAAATTATTAATACATACGATAGTACTTCTTTTATCATGGTGATGAATATGAAAGAAGTATTTGGTAATGGTTTTATTTCTCCTGATACAAAAACTTAGATAAGGTGTCGGATATGGAAGAATGTTTTTGGAAAGAAGGAATATCTTTTTTGTGTTCGCAGTGTTCGGATTGTTGTAGGCATGAACCTGGGCATGTCTTTTTGTATGAAGAAGATATTCCTCATATTTTAGATTTGTTAAAAATGGAAAAAGAAGTTTTTTTTGCGCGATATTGTCATTGGGTTGATTTGCACGATGGTTTTGAATATTTATCGTTAAATGAAAAAGAAAATTACGATTGTATATTTTGGAATAATGGTTGTGATATATATCGTTCAAGACCGTTGCAATGTAAGTCTTTTCCATTTTGGCCACTAGCGCTAGAGTCAAAGCAAAATTGGGAAGTGATTACGAGTACTTGTTCAGGCTGTAAGTGTAAAAATATGTCAAGTTCAACTATTGTAGATGAGACAAGTTCGGTATTCTTCCCGACATCCTTAGACGGACTTTCTTGTACTGATGATAAAGCAGTTGATGTAAACCAAAGCGGTTTGTATTTTTCGGCAGATAGAATTGCCAGTATCCGTAATGCGCAATTAAATGCTACGCAGATAAAACGTGAAAAGAGGTAAGAAAAATGAGACTTCGTTTTTGGGGTGTGAGGGGGTCACTGCCCACACCATTAACCCCGACCGATATTCAAAATAGAGTATTAGCGATTGTGATGAGGATTCAAGCTAAGGATGTTGAATCGGAAAGCACGCGTGAAAAATTCGTTGCCGATTTACCAGATTGACTTTTTACGACAGTTGGAGGAAACACCTCTTGTGTGGAACTTGAAACTTCCGACCACTCGCGAATTATTTTTGATGCAGGAACAGGGTTGCGAGAATTAGGGAATGACCTTTTTTTGCGTCCTGATTATAAAACGAATCGTGTATATCATTTGATTTTTTCGCATTTCCATTGGGACCATATTCAAGGTTTACCATTTTTTGGACCTGCTTATGATGCTGAAAATACGATTATCATATATAGTACTCGAAAGGACTGTAAACAGTTTTTAGAAAATCAAATGCTGCAACCATATTTTCCAGTGCCGATGTTTGGTGAGCGCGGACTAAAAGCCAAATTTGAGTTTCGCATCATTGAACGAGATGTACCTACTTTTAAGATTGGGAATGCTGAAATTGGTTGGCATAGAGTAAGACATCCTGGGGGTGCTGTTTCCTATTCGGTGACGGATAATGGAAAAAAAATTATATACTCTACTGATACAGAGTTGCGACAACAGGATTTGGAAAAAAACGAGCAAAATAAAAAGTTTTATAGTGATGTCGATATTATGATAATAGATGCTCAATATACATTACAGGATTCAATCGCTAAAGAGGGGTGGGGACATTCAACATATTCTATGGCGGTTGATTTTGCAATTAACTGGGGAATAAAAAAAATTCTTCTTTTCCATCAAGAGCCTACATATACTGACAAGGCTATTTTTAATATTCGCTCTAGTGCTATAACCTATCGTGACTGTCAAGGTATGCAACTTCCTGAAATTGATGTTGCACAAGAAGGTATGGATATAATTATATGATGCAAACAAATAAGGCTGAATATACTTTTTCTGATGCTGAATTAAAAGCTATTGTGCGTCTATTTTCAAAAACTACAGTACCTACTGGGTTGGAAAAGTTGTACCAATTTGCGACTGCCTATGTGTATCAACACATGACAATAGCCGAAGCAGAAAATTTAATTGTTTCTCACTAGACATTGAGGCTACTATGTTATCGTTACCCTTATATTTTTTTACTGTCTTAGATTGTGTTATTTGTGGAATGCTTTTTTCAATTATTGCTCCGTATGAAGTGTTTGAAAAAAAAATGGTAAAGTTTCCGTCTTTACAATTTGTCAATTCTTTTCCGTTTTTAGTGATTCTTTCATGTACCACATTATTTTTATCTATCGCAAAAATTTTTTTTCCTATTAAAAATGCGAGCGGTATGAGTGTTTACTTTTTTGGAGACCTGTTTCCGACACTCATACTATTTATATCATTTTGTTTACTTGCATTTCGGGCAATGAGTATTCAGGAAGAGCAAAATAAAATTCCTCCTTTTTTTATAAACTTATTTCGTTTTGACGCACTATTTGGATATGTTAATTTTGTTATTGCTTTTTTGCATTTATTTTTTTCTGGAGTAATACTACTATAATGAAAATTTTAATTATCTTGTTCGCTACTATTTTTTCATTAAGCGCTTGTACAAAAAAAACAGACTTAGATACTTTTTCATTTTTAGATGAATCTGATATTTTTGGTGGAAATAAATTTGCCGTTATCCTTGACAAGTATGTTACTAGTGTAGATATTCCGAGCGAACAGGGTATTACTGTTTCCCAATTACGCTGTGGAGAAATTTTTCCAATTCAGGAAACGCGTATTTTAACAACATCGCAACGAGAATTCTGGGTGAAGATAAATGACGGTTGGGTTTTAAGTAGTTCCTTGCAACTATACAAAACTTTTGAAAAAGCAAAAACTGCTAGTGAGCGCTTACAGCAAAGTGATTAGATTGTGTTCATTGCATTTTAATTCTTGCTGAGCACTATAAAGTGATTTTGTTCTCTATGATTACTATTGACAAAAATAAATAAATAAATAATATCATGAATAATACTTATGTTACTTTGGCTTAAAATGTTTTTTTATTTTACAATTTTGGAGTCGCAATTATGAAAAGATGAGTTTTTACTTTTGAGTTAGTTATAATTCTTGAACAAATTTGTTAAGGATGTACTTTAAGGTAAATCATCATTTTCATTTAAAGTTTTACATCCTGAATAAATATATTTTTATGGAGGGATGTTTTATGAAAAAACATTTCATTGTTATTCTCACCGGTGTGGTAATAGGTATTGCCGCATTGCTATTGGTGAGATTTGGAAATCCTGGAAACATGGGTTTTTGTATCGCTTGTTTTTTACGAGACATAGCGGGTGCTTTAAAGCTGCATACAGCGGGCAATGTACAATACTTGCGTCCTGAGATTTTAGGTTTAGTGCTAGGGGCTTTTTTAGTAGCGTTTTTTGCTAAAGAGTTTAAGCCTGTTGGTGGTTCGGCACCTTTTTCCCGATTTACATTAGGTTTTTTTGTAATGATAGGCGCTCTTATGTTTTTGGGCTGCCCCTTACGAATGTTTTTGCGATTAGGTGCTGGCGATTTAAATGCTGTTTCTGGTTTAATTGGTTTTGTTATCGGAATTGGCATAGGTGTCGTATTCCTAAATAAGAATTTTTCTTTTGAGCGCAACTATGAATTGTCGAAGATGGAAGGTCTTTTGCCCATTATCGTTGTGATTGGTTTGCTCATTGTATTTGTTGCTGCTCCTGCTGTGCTTGCATTTAGTGAAGAAGGCAAGGCCCCCGGTTCGCTCCATGCCCCACTCTTAATTGCTTTAGGTGCAGGACTTGTTGCTGGTATTCTTGCTCAAAGAAGTCGATTTTGTACAGTAGGTGGTATTCGTGATGCAATTATGTTGCGCGATTTCCATTTGTTATTTGGCGCACTTGCTGTTATTTTTACTGTGGTTATTGGTTCACTCATTTTAGGGAAGTTTAACCTTAGTTTTGATGGGCAACCTGTCGCACATAAAGATTGGTTGTGGAATGGACTTGGTATGCTTTTAGTTGGTTGGGCGAGTGTGCTATTAGGCGGTTGTCCGCTCCGCCAGTTGATTCTTTCAGCTGAAGGAAACACTGATTCTGCTATAACTGTTGTCGGTTTAATTGCAGGTGCTGCATTTGCACATAACTTTGGGCTTGCTTCATCTGGTGCAGGTCCTACTTTCAATGGACAAATCGCAGTTGTAATTGGCTTAGTAGTCACCCTTGCTGTTAGCATATTTTATAGTTTAAAAAATAGTCGAGAGTAAGTTGTATGGAAGATATAATTATCGATGCTCGAGGTTTGGCTTGTCCCATGCCTGTTGTAAAAACTAAAAAAGCCTTAGCAAAAAATGACTCGTTTGTGGTTTTAGTAAGTACAGATGTTGCTAAGGAAAATGTGCGTCGCTTTTTAGAAAGCCAAAAGGTTCATGTTGAAATCATCCAGACTGACGATGGATACAAACTCAAGGCTACAAAGTAATATTGTGAAAACATATATTTTTACTTTTCATACTCATTTTGAAGCGGTTTCGGCTTTTAAGACTATTAAGGCTTGTCCTAATATAAGTGAACTTAAAATGATTGCTGTTCCCCGTAAACTAAGTTCAAGTTGTGGAACGGCTTTGCGGGTCAAGTCGAGTCAGTTAGATATATTGCCTGATTTTGTATATGACACGAGATATGAGTGTGTGAGTGATGATGTTTTTATAGCGATATAGAATACATTCCCTGCATAATTGCGACTATGATGTTGCTATTTTGCGGGGGCTATATCGTCCGCATGCGTTTTTATACTGTAACTGCTTTTTATGTAAAGTTTTTGATTTTATGTTTAAATATTCAAATCAAAAATGCCGAAACTAATAGTATGGGTTCTTGTAATCGATATAAAAATTATATAGTTGTTTTTTTCTTAGGTATATTCAGTTTTTCGCTTTTTGCATTTGATGAAGCCGTATATAAGCAATTCATTCCTAAAATCAAAACTGTGCAAGAACCGCAAGTTGTTGGGCAGTATATTATTTTTACACAACCAGAATATATACGACATGCAGGGATTGCTTTTGAATTTGAACAGTACAAAACCGTTCATCATTTTGTTCGAGTTCCTGTATCAAGAGAGTCGACGGGGGCTGGCATCCTTTTTTACATTTTGGAGATACCTGAAAACATCGGCGAAATTAAATATAGAGTTGAACTTGATGGATTATGGACAAATGATCCAACGCATTATAAAACAGTTTATGACCATGCTTTGGGACTTTCAATTTCACAGATTGATGTTCCTATTCATCGATATTATAAAACGCAAGTTTTAGAAAATGGATTAGTACAGTTTTATTTTAAAGGGGCGGTAGGAGAAACAGTACGCTTAGCTGGTTCTTTCAATAATTGGGATCCATTTATGTATGAACTTACAGAAGTTTTTCCTGGTGAATATTTTTTGGTTTTACCTGTTCCAAAGGGCGAATGGTTGTATGCATTTTTTATAGGTTCGACAAGGTATGTTGACCCGACTAATCACTTGACACGCTTTAGTACTGATGGAAAATCTGCTTCAGTTTTAGTTGTGCAAAACTAAAAACTCAAATTCAAATGAAAAACTCTTGACATACTTTTGTGTAGCAGCCCTTATCAAAACGAGGATACAAATAAATAGTATGATTGATACTGAATTTTTATTAGAATGTAGACGGAACGCATATATTTCATGTACTATGCAATTTATAGAAAAAAATAATGTTGTAGGATATTTTGGAGAACATATTCCGCTCGAAATTTTTTATGGGTATAATCTCTTTCCTGTGCCTCTAGAAGATGTAGATGCTGATGTATTTGCTTTTAGCAGTGATGATATTAAAAACGATAAAACACTGTGCGATTGTATACGAAGTACTCTCACATATTTAGAAACGGATAAGTGTCCTATTTTACATTCCTGTAAGGCATTTGTTTTTGCGCCCGTATGCAAAAAGTTTTTTTCTGCTTTCTCTAACTTGACAAAAAAGGACTGTGTCGTCTTACCTAATGAATACAGCGAATGGGAAGCGTACTTAAAAAAACTACTTGCATCATTTTCCGACACTGCGTATGACAGTGCGAGTGCGTATAATGCAAAGAAAAAACTTGACTATATTTCTTCTACCATTTCTAAAATTGAGCGCAAAACTAAAATTACAACAGAAGAACTTTTTTTATTGCAGTATTATACACCATATATACTTGAACTTGACGAGCGTGTACAATACTTTAAGGACTTAGAACAACAACTTGTGTTTTCAGATTATGATTTTAAGCGCCCTCATTTTTCGCTACCATGTCCGCGTGGATATTTTCGTGATGCAGTTAGTTATATGCCTTCGCAAGCGAAAGTATCTTGGGGAGATTCATCAGGCGACTTTGCTGACTCGCACTGTTTTATATCAGCGCCTATCAATGTGCATTACTCAAGTTCTAACAAAATATAGGTATTGAAAAAGAGACCGCATATTATTTTGCAAATAATGTGTTTGTATGGTTTATATATTTTTTTGCAATTTCATTTTGGGGGTTATGTTCTGCTACATATTGAAATAAGCGTAGAGCATCTTCTTTTCTATTGTAGTGCAAGCACAAAATTCCTTCTATGATTAAGCTATCTTCGTGTTCACCAAAAGTTTGTCTAGCGAGTTGTAGTAATTGTATAGCGGCTTTTGTTTGTCCTAATTTATCTAAGCAGTATACAAAATTATGTAATAAAATTTTTTCGCTTGGATTTTTCTTTAGCATGTGTTGATACAAAAGAGCGGCTCGCTTATAATTTCCGTTTTTTCGCAAGGCGTATGCAAGTTCAGTGTCATGGTTGCGCCCACTTTGTAAGGCAAGTGTTTCTAATTCGTTTATAGCAAGATTCCAATTTTTTTGCGAATATAAAAATTGTATATACTCTCGACGCAATTCAAGATTTGTTGGATGATGCAAAAAATATGTAGTATACCGTTTAGATATTTCTTTTGTATTTCCATCTTGTTCGCTACAAGCAATCAGTCCTATAAGAGCTTCTTCATCATTGCTATTTTTGTTTAGTGTTTTTGTATACCAAGTATTTGCAAGTTCGGGCATATGTAATTTGATATAACATGTTCCCAATGCATTATACAACAAAGAATTAGTAGCATATTTTTCTGCTTGAACGAGCGCTTGTAAATGAGGAAGGACCTGTTCTGGTGGATTGTCGATATGTGCAGCTGTAATAACTTTGTAAAAATATAAATCATCGGCGTCAACTGATTGTATTTTATCTGCATTAGTCAGTAGCTTTTGCATTGCATCCCAGTTATAAGTATCGCAAAACAAATCAAAAAGTCCGTAGTATATGACAGGATTTTCAGGCTCTAGTTCTTGAGCACGCAAGTAATGATTGACAGCTAACTTGACATGTCCTAAGTTTTTTTGCGCAAGCGCCGTTAATAAGTGTATTTCTGGCGAAGTTCCAAAGGCCTTTGTGTATAAGCGAGCTGCAACTATTGCGCGAGAGTATTCCGCTTTTTGTATGTGTTGGCGAATTGCTCCTAAAGCTAAAAATTGCTCACTAATAGAATCGGTTTCAATTGGCAAGCCTAACGCTGATAAAACATCAGTTGCGGCTTGGACATCATGCATTTGTAGAAGCGTTAATGCTTTATACCACTGGAGCGATGGATCTTTCGGTGCAAACTGAATAGCCGCTTCGTATTGTGTGAGTGCTTCAGGAAATGCTTTTAAACTCCTTAGTGTATGTGCAAGGTATAATCGCGGTGCAACCCCATCTATGCCTTCCCCGATAACGAAAGTAAACATTTGTCGTGCCAATTCATAATTGCTATTTTTAAAATGGTGTACGGCACTTACAAATAGCGCATTTAAATATCCATTGTGTAATCGTTCACTGTTAGGTGCTATTTCAAGTGCTTTTTCAAATAGAGCTATTGCGTCATCTGTGAAGTGTGCTTTTAAGTATGCGTATCCTAATAAGGCTAATGTTTCCAGTTGGTTAGGTTTTAAGCGCAGTGTCTTTTCAAAACAGTATATTGCTTTTTTGTATGCTTTTCGTAATAGAAATGCTCGTCCTAAAAAGAAAAATGCTTGCCAGTCATTTGGGGCAATATGTATGAGCAATTTTCCATACATGACACTTCGATTGTGATTTGAAATTGCAGTATATGCACGACAGAGCAGTAGGTAAATTTTGTAAAGGTATGATGTATGTGTTTTCAAAAAAGTTGTTTCATTTAGTAATACATCTTCCAAAATAGTAATTGCCTTAGGGTAGTTTCGTTTAACACCAGCTTGTCGTGCTTCCGTTAAGCACTGAGAAATAATAACTTCTGAAGTTTCAAAATGAGTATTTTTCTGCGTTTGTGTATTTGATTTTTTTCTTGTGGTGTTATTGCTAGGCATAATATATTTCTCGTGTGATATACCGCATTATAAAGTATCATGCTGTTCAAACTGTCAAGTTGGCATTTTGAACAGCATTCTTTTATTGTATTACTTTCCCGCTTGTACTAATGTAACAGCAGCAGTTGTAAC
This sequence comes from Spirochaetaceae bacterium, assembly GCA_017453745.1. GTDB lineage: Bacteria > Spirochaetota > Spirochaetia > Treponematales > Treponemataceae > Treponema_B. The sequence goes on along the minus strand of JAFTEH010000022.1, from coordinate 12,548 downwards.
AATGTCTTCTACAGAGCAACCTCGTGAAAGGTCTGAAAGTGGCTTTGCAAAACCTTGTAAAAATGGTCCGTAGGCTTCAGCTTTTGCTAATCGTTGTACTAATTTATACCCAATATTCCCTGCAGCAAGATCGGGGAAGATGAGTGTATTTGCTTTTCCCTTTACTGGAGAGTTTGGTGCTTTCTTTTCCATTACACTTGGAACAATAGCACAGTCCGCTTGAAGTTCTCCGTCAAATGTAAAGTTAGGCTTGCGTTCCAGTACGAGTTTTGTTGCTTCGCGTACACGAAGAATATTTTCATCTTTGTCGCCACCAGATCCCTTTGTTGAATATGACATAATCGCAACGACAGGTTCTGCACCGGTAAATGTTCGGAAACTTTCTGCTGCTTCCATTGCAATATCCGCGAGTTGTTCGGATGTAGGGGTTGGTATAACTGCGCAATCAGAAAAAATAAAAACTCCGTTTTCACCAAAATCACTTGCGGGTGTTTCCATTAAAAAGCATGAAGATGCTGTTTTTACACCTGGCTTTGTTCCAATTACTTTTAAGCCAGATCTTAAAACAGCAGCTGTTGTATTAAAAGCGCCTGCGACCATTGCAGATGCCTTACCTTGCACTAACATCATAGCACCAAAGTTTAGTTGTTCAGTCATTTCGGTATGGGCTTGCTCTTCTGTCATGCCCTTTGCTTTTCGCTTTTCATAATACGCTTTTGCAAAATCATTAAGCCATTCGGACTTACTCGGATCCACTATTTGTAAACCTGTTAAGTCAACTCCAGCTTGTTTTGCTGTCGCTTCTACCTTAGATATTTCACCTAAGAGGTAAACACTTGATGCAATTTTTTCATCCAAGATAATTCGAGCAGCCTTGACAGTTCGTTCTTCATCACCCTCAGGGAGAACTAAAACATTGCCAAGGGCTTTTGCCTTTGTTTTCATATTTTCACTAAACGACATAATTCCTCCGAAGAATATTTTCAAATGCCAGTATTGTACACATATTTAGGTAAATTTACAAGTACCAATTAAAAATTCATACATGTTAATCTCTCGGTTTTAAAAGCAATAACGAAGTTGGTGGATAAATCCTGTAACGAAATCGGCACATCTTATTGTGCATTGTAGAAAAAAGAGGAAATTCAAGTTCTGTTGCATACAGTTATAAAGTATACTTACTTGGATTTGTATTGTAGAGATTATCTCCAATGATTGACAAGTTTATACTTTGTAAGTGAGCGCGTATTTGATGTCTATATCCTTTTGAAAGTTCTGCTTTTACTGTGAAAATTTCATCTTTCGGTTGTATGTTGTTTTTTTGTATCGAAATAATATGTGTCGTGTACACGGTACGAGTGATTCTTTTTTTTTGTCTTGTAATATCAAAAACAGGCAAGACTTTTTTTGCACCAGGTCCAAAAGCCCTAAACCTACTGGAAATATGAGTGCGTTTTTCTGATGTCGATACTTTGTCATGTTTGTTCTTACGCTCACAGTATGCATAATAGCGCTTTATAAAAAGGTTGTTATTTTGTGCTTGTAATAAGGAATCATATACACTTTGTTTTTTTGCAATTAATACAAGCCCTGTTGTCATTGTGTCAAGTCGGTGCAATAATCCGTGCTCAAAACTTTTTTTTGCCCCAATGACACTGCGTACTTCTGGTCGTAGATTGCAAAAAAATGAAAGTAAGGTATGTGGTTCTTCAGGTGTAAGCGGTGCACTTGGCATATTGGTTGGTTTAAAACAGATAGCAAAGTCATCCGTTTCATATACAATATGTGGTATATAGTAGTCAGTAATTAAAAAGTCTTTTTTGATTATTTTTTCCATTTGTATATTTAAGTAAGTTAGGTTTAGCGTTTAGAAATCGAGCGTTCTGCTACCATAGTTAATAGTTTTTCTACTTCGCCTTTTGGATTTAAAGAAAAGTTCCAATAAAAATATAACTGAACTGCAATGATATTATGCTCATTTGAAAGAACTGGTACAACTGAAAGGTTTATTTTTTCATTCATGGTAATAGTTAATTTCGTTTTACCTTCTGCATCATTTATTTGAACCCAATCTAATTCAGTATATACAGTATTTTCAATGGGGCGTTCTCGCTTTTCGCTATTTGTGAATACAGTCAAACACGGAATTTGATTTCCCGACTTACCAACAGCAATATCTAATTCACATACAAAGCAACCACTTGTTGTTTTTTGAACTTCATTTTTTAAAATATACTGCACAGAAATTGAATCCCCATTAAATGAAAATTGTTTGCGTACAGAAATATCCTTTTCTGGACTGTCAGATTTTAATATAAGAATTTTTTTTGTAGAAAAACATTCACTCAGTTGATATTGAACCTGCTTGTTTTTATAGTCAGTTTCATCATGGTACAAATTGGAAAGTTCCGCTTCGTTATAAAGAACCCTATCTATAAAAAGCCCCGATTCGCTAAATGGCGACACACAGTAATTTTTGTTTGCAGGTAAAAAATCATATTCAAAGATAACACCACTGGGGACATGTACATAGGCATTTATATTTTTTGTTTGAGATATGTAGTCGTTTATACCTTGTAAGCTAAAATCGTATGGCACGAGCGAGGGAAAAAAAGTGCTTGATGTTCTTGTTGTTTTTTCTGCAAGCAAAAGCGTTTTATAAAATTCAAAAATGCTCGAGCGATGTCGAGCAGGGGCAAATGCCACATTAAGAAAAATATCTGCGTTTTGCGCTTTCCATAGATAATGGAGCGCTGTCGTTTTTTTTTGTTTATCACCGCGTATTTGGTTGATAAGTAAAGAAGTGTACATGAGCTTTTGGTAGAGTTTATAGGCATACGGGTTTTGACAAATCAAGCGTTTTGTTGATGCATTTTGTAATTGATTATTTTGTATTACATTTGACTCAATAAAGCCCCGCGTTTTTGAGTTAATAGATTTGATACTTTTTAATATGGTAGACATGTGCATATTTTCATTTTTATTGATCAGTTGTACCAGTTTATCAAACCAAGAATCGTCTTGTTCGGTTTGTAGTAGTTTTGACAAATTAGTATGTGGTACAAAAATAACTAAGATACTATCTTCCTTGAGTTGTGCACATTCAGAAACAAGGTAGTTGTAAAATTCTTCTGGGCTTTCTGTTATTTCGTTTTTTTCTAAAAAAGGAATAGCATGTATCAGTTTGCCTGCATCTTCCAAATAAACAGGCGTGTGGACTTCTAAGTTATTTGCTTGAAACAGACGACGGTCGATTAAACAGTGCTCAATGGTAGCGGTTTTTTTTAGACTTGATACAAGTGAGGGAATCCAAGCGGAAAAGGGGAGATATGCAATTTTTGTTCTTATCGAAAATAATTTTCGTAATGTAGCAGTATATAATTCAATTTGCCCTACAATATTAACCGAGTTCAAAAAAGGAAATACTGGTGAAAAATATCCTCCACCTATTAACTCAATTTGTTTTTTCTTTAATAAAATTTTTGCTATATTATCAAAGGCTTGTGATTTTGTTTGTAAAAGTTGTAAAAAGCTACCAGTGAAATGTATGGAAATAGGAATTGAACTTGAATATAACCCAGAAAAAAAATTATTATATGCGGTAATCTGGTTTTTTGTTTCGTTTTCGTTATTCGTATTTCCTAAAATTGTAGAAAAACAAATATGCATTTTATTATGTGCCATTACATCCTAACTCAAAAATCATTTTTATAAAGGTCAAGCTATAAAATATCCTTTTGTGATTTTTTATAGGCTACCGACTTATTTTTTTGCTTTGATATTACAAGGCAAAAAACAAAAGCCACTTCTCTTGTATCTCTAAAAAGATTAGGGGAACCTCTAAAAACGCATCTGGATGCTTTGCTGTCCTGTCACAGCTTTTAGAGAGCCATAACCATAGCTTAGTTTACAAGTTATCTATTTCTTTCATTTTCAAATCCCTTAGTAAATGTAGAAGAAAGTTTTTTCAAAACATCTTCGTTATCAATGTTAAATATTTTTAATACCTTTATTGGAATTTGATCAAAATCCAAAAGGCCTTCGCTATAATGTACTAAATAATTGGCGAGACTCACCGTTGCAGTAATGTGTAAATACTGTTCATCTACATCGTCAATATTATGATGATACAAAATTGCCTGTGTTATCTGTGATGGAAAACTCCATTTTTCGGTAAGGCGTGCACCAATTTCAGCATGCTGTATACCCGAAGTAATCGCATTAATAATATTTTGTGGTATGTTGCGTTTTTTTTGTATTTTATACAAAATCTGTAGTGTATTAGGATATAAGCCACTAAACACAAGTTTCCCAATATCATGTAACAAGCCACATACATACGCATCATCAATAACCGAGTGTAAGCGTAATACCCTTGCAAGATTATAGGAAAAATAAGCGCATTTATAGGCGTGTTCCCAAAGTGAGTTTTGCTCATCTTCGTTTCCTATTTCAGCAAACACATTTACCGTACCAATGGAATACAGTAGATTGGAAATACCTCGTATCCCTATGAGTTTTACCGCTTCAGCGATATTGTTGCATTTTTGCTTGAGACCGAATGCTGCACTATTTACCAGTTTTAATAAATCTGCGGTAATACCAACATCGGCGCTAATAGTGCGTGCAATATCTGAAATAGTAGAATCGGTATCATTTATCATTTTTTGTAGTTGAAGTATTTTTTCAGGGAATTGCGGGATTTCATTAATCTGTTTTACGATAGTGTCAGATAAGTCTTTGATAGTTGCATTGTAATCTGCAGAAAATGGCAAGGATATTTTACTGATAGTTTCAGTTTTAGATACTTCTACAGAAAAGCATTTGTGACTCGCCCCAATTTGCTTTAACATGAGTAGCATTATGATAATCCCTAAGCCAGCCCCTTCTGTTTCGTCTACAACATCTGACATTACTTCTGAAAAATCATTTACCGTAGCTGCCATTGTAATTTTTTCATTGATTCGTAAATGTTCTTCCCTTGTCATTATACAGTTATTTCTAATTTCAATTTCAAAATTATTACTTCTAATCGATAATACAATTTTTATATATAAGCCTTCTTTTTCTTGCATATTCAAGAAAAAATCAATTCTTTCTAAGGTTTCTTTTTTAAACTTATCCATCCCAATTCTGTACTGGATTGTATTTTGGATGTCTAATCCGAGTTCCTTAAAGTAAACCCTTTTGGTATTGGCTTTTTTTGCATTTACGGCAAGTTCATTTAAGCAATACATTGCGTAATCTTTTAAGTGTGCTTGTTCTATGTGTTCAAGAAAATAGTTTACTATTTTTTCAATATGAGATTGCACTGCGTGTGAAAAAGTATATGTTGTGATGGTGATGGGCATCCCGAGTTGTATTGCATCATCAATTTTTTTAAAATCGATCTTTTTTAAATCTGCCATAGGTACAGTATATGTAATATACTATTTTTATTCAATATAACTTATTGTAATTTTTTTTAAATTGAACAAAAAAATTTTTTTTTGGATATTTTCATTTTGGAGGAACATATAATGAATTCTATAAATTCTCTTATTATTGAAGGAAATGTGGTAAAGGATCCTCATTTCAAAACTATCACAACGGGAACGAGTTTGTGTACTTTTTCTATTGCCGCAAATCGTTTTTTTAGAAAAAATGGCAGTCTTGACCAAGAAACTTCCTATTTTGATGTGGAAACCTGGGCTGAACTTGCAGATATTTGTCATACAAGAGCTAAGAAGGGCAGTCCTGTACGCATTGTTGGGAGAATTAAGCAATACCGCTGGGAATCTCCTGAAGGAGACAGATATTCTGCCATTCGTATTGTGGCAGAACATGTAGAATTTAAAACAAAGGCACAAGTCGAAAATGAAGTTGATGACCTTGTAGAAGACCCCAATGTGAGCGAAGAGCAAGTAGCCGAAAGAATGGCTACTGCTGAGTATGCCGTTTTTTAAGTGAGGATATAGGGGAAAAACAAAAATCACACGGAAATCAAGTTTTAATATAAACAGCTGGTTTGCTTAAATTCATAGGATATAACTAGGAACTTATTACTTTCAGGCGGGTTCTTAGGGCGGAGCCCTAAGCGACGCTTTTGGAAGGGATAGGGATTCTAAGGGAAAGGTAGAAAAAACATAGCCGTCTACAGGATGTAGACGATGCGTAAGTGCGAGAATTAAAAATATAATTTTCTCAATTTTTAATTCTCGGCCACTTTGAAAAAACAAGGATGTTTTTTCAAAGTGCATTTGCTTCGAACAAAAGTGTGTCCCTTTCCCTTAGTATTTAGATGCAAGAAAAACATTCTCTCCAAAAAATTGATTTCCGTGCAAAAATAAGGCAATCTCGAAAGACAACAAAACCTGTTTTTTGAAATTGCGTTGAGGTCTTTTATTGTTTTTGTTTATGTGGTACAATAAAGAAGGCATTGAAAAAATACCCTTATTTGGAGATTATTATGAAAGCAGATGCATTTTCGAATACCTTAGCAGTGGCTCTCCCTGTTTCAAGTTTGCGTACTCAAAAAAGTTGTGGTGTTGGGGAGTTTTTGGACCTCATGCCATTTGCAGAATTTTGTAAACTTTCTGGTATCTCGTTGATTCAACTGCTTCCGATATATGATTCTGGTACTGATAGTTCTCCCTATAATATACTTTCTGCATTTGCATTACATCCGCTTTATCTGTCTTTAGAAAGTCTTGAGGGAGCGGAAACTTTTGCGCCAGATATACAAAAACTAAAAGAAGATTTGGAAGGGGCTGAACGGTTTAACTACTCGCTGGTGCTAGAAAAAAAGTGTAGGCTTGCAAAGTGTATTTTTGAACAGGTTAAAACCCATTTTTTAACGGATCTGGCAAATCCAAGTAGTGAAGTGAGCGTATGGCTTTCAAAAAATGACTGGGTTAAATCCTATGCGCTATTTAAAAATATAAAAGACCAGCATTTCCAAAGTTCTTGGACAACATGGGCATATATGCGTACGCCAACAAAAGCCGAAATTGAACAAGCGTGGAACTGTCCAGCCCTTTATCCTGAATTTGCTTTTTATACTTGGCTACAGTTTAATCTTCATCTGCAACTTTTACAAGCCGCACAGTTTTGTAAAGAGCAGGGCGTATTACTGAAAGGTGATATTCCGATTTTGCTTAACGAGGATTCCTGCGATGTTTGGGAACATCATGAGTTGTTTCGGACAGATATTCGTGCGGGTTCTCCTCCTGATGCGGAAAATATGCACGGGCAGGCTTGGGGGTTCCCCGTTTACTTTTGGGAAAATCACAAAGAAAGTGGTTATAAATGGTGGAAGTTTCGGCTTGCGGTTGCGAGCCAGTACTATGCTGCGTATCGGATTGATCATGTATTAGGGTTTTTTAGAATTTGGGCGACTCAGAATGGTGAAAGCGGTACAAGTTTAGGGCGGGCTATCCCAGAGGTGCGTATAAAAATGTCGGAGCTACATCAGTTGGGTTTTTCGGCTGAGCGCATACGCTGGATGAGTGAACCACATATTAAAACGGAAATAGTCATGGAGGCTACAAATGGGGATTATTTGTATTCACATGGGCAACTGCATAAAATTGCCGAGCGCATAAACGATGAAGAACTGTGGCTTTTTAAAAAAGAGATAGGCTGTGAAGCAGATATTGGTAAGTATGGACTTGATAAAAGGGTTGAGCAAGCGTTAAAAAAAATATGGATTGATAGAATGTTGGTGAGAGTCGCCGGAAAACATGAAAGCGAATACTCTTATGTGGTTGCGTGGAAGTTCAAAGATACAACTGCTTGGCAAACATTTTCTGAAGATGAACAACGGCGCTTTTTAGACTTGGTAGGACGAACCAACGAAAAAAGTGAGCGTCTTTGGAAAAAGCATGGAAATGAAATTTTATCGGAACTTTGTACTTGTTCTCCAATGCAAGCGTTTGCAGAAGACTTAGGGGCTATTCCTGAATGTGTTCCTTCTGTTTTAAAAAAACTCGGTATTTTTAGTTTAAAGGTGTTGCGTTGGCAACGGAACTGGGACGCCTCCCCGTATCCTTTTATAGATATATCGTGCTACCCCAGTTTATCTGTTACTACTACATCAACACATGATACAAGTACCTTATTGGAATGGTGGAATACAGAATTAACACAAGATGAAAAGATTGATGTGCTCGCCGCTCTTCACTGTGAGCCCAGTATAGCAGATGAAAAACCTCTCAGTGTATCTGGTGTAAAATGCCTATTGCGGGCGATTTCTCTATCGCCTTCAAAAGTACTTGTATTACCCATACAAGATATACTCTGTATGACAGAAGTTGGGATACGCTCTGATGCCCGTATCAATACACCGGGGACAGTGAGTGAGCAGAACTGGAGCTATCGTATGCCTATTACGGTCGAAAATTTATGTTTGGATACCGAACTGATACGCGAACTGTGTTTATTGCGTCGACAAAAAAATAAAAATTGAGCGATATTTAAAACAGATAGCACATAGCGAATGTGCCATTTTAAAGGTTTTACCCATTATGGAAACTATTGATAAAAAAACGATTGCGAGTATTTTTTCGACATTACAAAAGCATAATCAAAATGCCCGTAGTGAATTGAACTATACTAATAATTTTACACTTTTGGTTGCTGTTATCCTTTCTGCACAAGCTACTGATATGCAAGTGAATAAAGTGACAGAAAAACTATTTCCACATATACAAACTCCTGAAGCATTATTAGCATTTGGAGAAGAGCGTTTGCGCTCATGCATTTCTCATCTCAATTATTATAATACAAAGGCAAAGCATCTTATACAAATGGCACAAAAACTTATAGCAGACTTTAATAGCGAAGTACCTAACACCTTTGATGAACTTATTAGTTTAAGTGGGGTAGGCCGAAAAACTGCAAATGTTGTGTTAAATGTTGCCTTTGAAAAACCGACTATTCCTGTTGACACCCATGTTTTGCGCGTATCCCAGCGACTGGGCCTTTCAGACCAAAATACACCTGAGGCGGTGGAAAAAGATTTACTCACATGTACCCCACAACAGTATCGTCACGAAGCACATCACTTACTGTTGCTTTTTGGGCGCTATACTTGTAAGGCTCGAAATCCAGAATGTCAAACTTGTATTTTAAAAAAACTCTGTCGGTATGTGCAAAGCAACACCAGTTTAGTGTAGTTTACGGAGTGTTTTATGTACTTATAGGCTATCTTCTTATGCTTCAATTTTACTCTTCCTTTAAGTTGGCTGTGGTAGATTGAAGGATTTTTGGTTTTTTGTACAATGTATGTACACATGATAAGGAAATAACTGATGGAATATTACCGATTTTTAGTAAAAAGCAATCTTGATGCAACTGATACACAGGCTCTTAGTTCGCTAAAGAGACAGGGCTTGGCAGTGCAATCGGTATATCGCTATGATATATATTGTGTTTTGGGAAATATAAGTACTCAAGAGCTCTATGCGCTCAAAAGTTCTTTGTTTTGTACCGAACTCATTGAAACATGCACTATAATGGAAGACCCCCATGCGACCTATCCTTGTGATAATGGCATAACCTTAGAAGTTATGTTTCTTCCAGGTGTTACTGATACAAGGTCGCGTGAAGCAATGGTTGCAATGCAAGAAATGCAATTTTATGGCGTAAAAGAAATAGTGAGCGGTACAGGTTATCATATACAAGGTGCCTTTGCCGAAGAAGATAAGCAAAAAATTGCAACGACATTGTGTAATTCTTCTATTCAGTATTATTGTTTTGGTGCTGCAAGTCCACGATGGGTTTCAGTCGAATCTGATAACTTTGTATATGATGTCGAAAAATATGACTTTGCAAAAATGAATGACGAAGAACTTTTACAGTTTTCTGCTGAAAAAAAAGCTTCGCTTGATTTAGGCGAAATGCAAAAAATAAAAGAATATTTTATAAAAGTCGGTCGTCCTTGTACTGATGCCGAATTTGAAACTATTGCTCAAACATGGAGCGAGCATTGTGTACATAAAACTTTTAAAGCGAATATTACAATAGAATCTTCTGATGAGCAGGTAAAAGAACATTATCCTGATTTATGTGTAAATAATGTACTCAAAACCTATATTAAAAAAGCTACCGATGATATTAATGCAGATTGGGTTGTTTCCGCTTTTGTAGATAATGCCGGTATTGTACGGCTTGACGAAAACTTTGATGTTTCATTTAAAGTTGAAACTCATAATCACCCATCGGCGATTGAACCATTTGGTGGTGCTAACACAGGTGTCGGTGGTGTTATCCGCGATGTTATGGGAGTTTCAGCACGCCCCTTTGCCCTTACTGATGTACTTTGTTTTGGACCGCCTGATATTTCAAATACGCTTGTGCCACCGGGCTCTTTGCATCCACAGGCAACTCTGTTGGGTGTAGTGGATGGGGTGAGCGATTACGGGAACAAGATGGGCATTCCAAATGTGAATGGTGGTATACACTTTGGAGAAGGCTATACTACAAATCCTTTAGTGTATTGTGGCTGTGTCGGTATAGCAAAACACAATATCCATAAAACACAAGCACAGACGGGGGATCATATTTTTGCACTTGGGGCACCAACGGGGCGTGACGCAATACGAGGTGCAACTTTTTCTTCGATGGCAGTCGATGCAGGTACTGGAACAGTGGCTGGTGCGGCCGTTCAAATAGGGGATCCTATTATTCAAAAAAAGGTGAGTGAAGTACTTGATATTATTGTTGAAGAAGGTTTGTATTCGGCTATTACGGATTGTGGGGCAGGTGGTTTTTCTTCAGCAGTTGGTGAAATGTCATCGAAACTCGGTTGTCGAGTTGATCTCACAAATATGCCGGTAAAGTATGCGGGACTACAAGCATGGGAGCGCTGGATTTCTGAATCCCAAGAGCGTATGGTACTAGCCGTTCCAGAACATTCTTGTGCGAGGGTAAAAGAACTCTGCTCAATATACGATGTTATTGCCTATGATTTAGGGGTGTTCACTGGTGATGGTATGTTACAAGTGTTATGCAACGGTGAACAGGTTATTAACCTTGATTGTTCGTTTTTACATAGTGGGCCACCTCAAAAGTCTTTGCGTGCGATTCCGTACACACAGAAAAGAAAATATACTCAATACCATTCAGTTCCTCTTAAAACGGCGCTCTTGCAGTTACTTTCTGATAATAATATTTGTTCTCGTGAGTCAATAGTGCGTCGCTACGATTATGAGGTGCAAGGTGGAACAGTCTTGCGGCAATATGATGGGGCTACATATACAGGACCACAGGATGCATCAGTTGTGCAACCACGAGAAATTACGAGTCATGTTGCAGTAGCTATTTCCAATGCCCTTTTGCCACGATATAGTGCATTTGGTGCATACGAGATGACCTCGGCAACCATTGATGAAGCGGTGAGGAGTATTGTTGCTGTCGGTGGTGACCCACTGCGTATTGGTATTTTGGATAACTATTGTATGGGAGATCCTTCTCGTCCTGATGTTATGTGGGACCTCATAGAATCGGCACGGGCGTGTTATAATACCGCTTGCTTTTTTAAAACACCCTTTATTTCTGGAAAAGATTCTTTTTATAACGAATATATTAGTGTTGGGGGGAGCCGAAAAGCAATTCCTGCTTCGCTCCTTATTTCTGCGATAGGTATTGTTCCCAATATTGACAATGTCGTTAGCTCAGACTTAAAATGTCAAGATACTGCTCTGTTTTTGTATGGTCGTCATGACTTTCAACTTGCAGGTTCTATCTTTGCCGAAAACTTTGGACTGCCGAGCGATTGCGAATTGCGCATATCCACTGTTTCAATGTGCAATGCCCAAAATTATTGTAACTTGCATAAAGCAATAAGCAAAAATCTGGTTCTCAGTTGTCATGATATTTCGGATGGTGGTATGCTTGTTGCGCTTGCTGAAATGTGTATTGGGAGTGGTATCGGGGCGCAACTTGAACTGGAAACGGTTTTGAATAAAAATACGAACACAAACGGTGAGTGTACAAGTGAAGAACTAGCATTTCTTTTTGGAGAAACAACGGGCTGTTTTATACTAGAGGTTAAAAAAGATACTATTGATGAGGTAAAACAAATTTTAGGGCAGGACCTATTATTAATCGGTAATACCAGTGTAAAACCAGAGCTCAATGTGCATTTTAAAACGCAAAATGTTTTTGTTTCACTTGATGAATTAACATCTGCCTTTTGTAAACCCTTATTATAAAGAGGTTGTTTTACAATTTCAAAGTGAAAAACTAAAGTTCTCAACGCTAAAACCCTTGTGGAATTGAGGTTTTGAACTTGGCATGATATTACGGTACGGTGGTTATGAAATCAATTTTTATAAAAAAGCCACCGTATGCGCATGCTATTTGCGGAAAGTTTTTTTAAATGAACAATAAGATGTAGACGGTGCGCAAGCGCGAGAATTAAAAACAAGTGTCAAGTTGCTTAAATTTCTTAATGCAAGTGAAAAAATGGGGTTTTTAGGGGGCACCCCTAAACCGCGTTTTAGGAAGGAAAGGGTTCCTAAGGGAAAGGAAACCCTTTTGCTCGGTCAAAAGGGTGTCTTTTCCCT
>JAFTEH010000004.1 GCA_017453745.1 Spirochaetaceae bacterium | reverse complement strand
CCTTGACACGCCCGGAATTTTATGCTAAATTGTAGTTAAGGGCTGAAAGCCTAAATCCGGCTTTCAGCCCCAAAAAACACTCAGATTATATTATCATTTTGGAGTAAAATTTAAAGTTTACACAAAATCAGGGATATTCCCGTATATTGTATTTATTCAAAAAATCCCGTCTTATTGCAGTCCTCAATAAAACAGTATAGTTTATGACGGTCTGTTATAGGGTTGCAGAGAGTTAAGCATATCACATTTATAGTGTGGTGTGCTTTTTCTCGTTTGTGGGGTAAAATGTCACGCAATAGAGGTTGAAAAATGTCCTATTTTAGAGGTTTTCAAAGCCTGAAACTTACAAGGCAATGGTTTTATATTCAAACCCTCGAAAATGGGTTTCTATCGTTCCACAAAATCTAAAAATAAACACTTTTTGAAAAAGGGGATTTAAGTCCGTCTTTCGGCTTAAATTCCCTTAACTGACATACTGCAAAAAAAGAGCAGGCTTGTCAAGGGCGAGCATCGCTCGTGCATTTACCCTTGACTTGCCTGTTCTTTTTTGCTAATTATAAAAAATTATGCTTTAGTTAATGAACTCCCCATCTTCCCAATAGCCTTTAGTTACTTTACCAGTAGTAGAATAACGAGTGCCATAACCATCAAAATCACCATTTTTAAAATTTCCTACATGGTATAATCCGTCGTACCATACATAAGTACCATATCCGTTTGCTTGGTCATTTGCCCATTCACCACTATAAAAATAAGCACCTTCAGAGGACTTATAAGCCCACACATAGACACCCTGTCCCGATTTTTTTCCATCTTCAAAATAACCGTAATAGCGGTCGCCATTTGCATATTCAACATAACCATACCCATCTGGTTTTCCATTAGTAATATTTCCTAAGTAAGTTTGGCTATTGGTTGTACCATCAGTTGTAAGAGGACCATAATACATGCCTGTATTATCTTTCATAGGTATAATGCTAACTAAATCACCATTGTCGTCATATTTTATAGATGTTATCTGTTGTCCATTGCTATATTGCTGATAAAGATGGTCAATTATAGTGCCCGAATAAATATCGTCACCAGTAAAATATTGTACAATAACCATCCCATCTTTTATGCTATCGTTTATGTATTCTCCATAGTATCTTGCCTTAAAACCATAATCAGCAATTTCTTCTTTCAATGATACTTCACCTTTAGAAGTTAAGTATATTGTGTTGGTTGCACCATCCCATTCAACATTGAGATGTAGTTGCTCACAAACAAATCTCAAAGGAACAACTGTTCTGCTGTTATATAACATGGGGGGTACATCTACAACTAAATGAATTCCCATAGAAAGTACAAATTGATTGTTTATCATCATTGTAATATCTTTTGTAGGAGTTCTCGCAGTGATAGATTGATTTTCCCCATTCCAAATAACTTCTGTACCCAATTTTTCAAACAATTCTCGCATAGGCACAAGAGTTCTGTCAAGATAAGAAATTGTAGGCACAGAGAAATGCTGCTCTTCACCATTTAATATAATTCTTGCATTAGTAACTATAAATTTTGAATCATCATATCTTTGGGGAAGTGATGGTGGCTTAACATATTCTGGCGAACCTTCGCCGCCACTACCACTTTGGATTCCTTTTGCTACAATTACATAACCATTACAACAATCCGAAACAACATCAGCACCTGAAACTCTAAACGCTTCTCTACCGTTTGTGTTATAGAACTTCCAACCAACGCTATCTTTTGCTCTTGCCAAGCCATCGTGGAAATCACCAACCTCTGTACACAAAGACAATCTAAACGCCTCGTTACCACTTGTATTATAATATTTCCAGCCAACGCTATCTTTTGCTTTTACCAAGCCATCGTGGAAGTCCCCAACTTCTGTACATAAAGAAGCCCTAAACACTTCTTTACCGCTTGTATTATAATATTTCCAACCAACACTATCTTTTGCTTTTACCAAGCCATCGTGGAAATCGCCAACCTCTGTACACAAAGACAATCTAAACACTTCTTTACCACTTGTATTATAATATTTCCAACCAACACTATCTTTTGCTTTTACTAAGCCATCGTGGAAGTCCCCAACTTCTGTACATAAAGAAGCCCTAAACACTTCTTTACCGCTTGTATTATAAAACTTCCAACCAACGCTATCTTTCGCTTTTGCCAAACCATCATGGAAGTCCCCAACTTCTGTACATAAAGAAGCCCTAAACACTTCTTTACCGCTTGTGTTATAAAACTTCCAACCAACGCTATCTTTCGCTTTTGCCAAACCATCATGGAAGTCGCCAACTTCTGTACATAAGGAAGCTCTAAATGCTTCTCTGCCTGCTGTGTCTATATATAGCCATCCAACACTATCTTTTGCTTTCGCTAATCCATTATGATAGTTTCCAACATAAAGATATTTAGTTGACACAATAGATTTACCAGAACTATTCACTACACCATATTTATACGAAGAACTGTATGGTATCTCGAATGCATCATTTTCATCGGCCATAACAATGTACGAACTACAAAAGAGCAACAGGAGACACATACACAAAGATAAATATTTTTTCATAACATCCAACTCCTTTTTGAAAATAAAAATGCGTGACCTGTATTACAGAGCCACGCACGAAAAACGCACAAGCTCTGACAATAAGGTTGCTACACTCTTATATAACTTGCATTTACATTACAAAGTTTGCCAGAGAGTACGCTTTTACCCTTAGCGTACCTTTGCAATGTTAAAACAATGCAAGAATATATACTAACTCCATTTTTATTAAGAGTGTAGCATAATTATTGTACCATATTTTTCTTTTTTAAGCAATACATTTCAATAACTTTCAGCGAAATGAAAATAAATATTTTTTCAAGTCTGCATATTTTTATTTTTTTGATTGTGTCATAAACGAGAAAAAATATTTTTGCTTTCAAGTGTGTAAAAATGCAATTTTTGTTATTACCTATATGAGAGGAAAAATAAATTTTAAACTTTTGCATTTCATCATTTCCAAAGGGTATTAGTATATGAGAAAATTTTTTGAGGAAATGGTTGCAATTTTTGATTTTGATTTGTTCCTTATATGAGGGCAAAAGTAATCAATAAGGGTTTGGGAATATTCCCCAAAAAATAAAATCAAATTTTGCAAGTGTAGCCACACTTGCTGTGCTTGCTATTCTCCAAGAAT
>JAFTEH010000021.1 GCA_017453745.1 Spirochaetaceae bacterium | reverse complement strand
TTGCTGTGCATCAGGCAACGAATAACATTTTAATATTATGGAATTTCGTAGAAATTCCGAATCCGTGTGACAATAAAAAGGTTTATCACACGGACGGATCGCTAACGCTGCTTGCCCTAACGGGCTCGCTCTTTTTGTGGTAACAAACGGATTTGCTCAACTCTAACGAGTTTCGCTGAAGTTAGATAGAGTGCTTGGACTAGGTATTGTTGGTAAACCGTGATGTGTAGTCGCCGTCTACCTGACGCTTGCCTGTCCTGACTGCCGTCAGGCAGGCTGCAAGCAGGGTAGGCAGGTTAGGCGACGGGCGTAGCAACGAGTCCTTAAGTGACAGATAGGGAGCAATTTACTTATTTTACATGATAATTACTATGAACATTGATTTCCGTGAAAAAATTGTAATACCACTTGACTTTTTTTTAAATTTATATACACTGTGTTGGAAAAATTACTTTTGGCGGAAACCAAGGTAATGTATCATTTGGGAGGAAGAAATTCCGTTTGTACCAGAAGGAGAAATAGATGGCTAAAAAAAAGGTGACGGCACAGATTAAACTTCAGTGCCCTGCTGGAAAGGCAACTCCTGCGCCACCAGTTGGTCCTGCATTAGGTCCACATGGTGTCAGTGCCCCGCAGTTTGTACAGCAATTCAATGACCGTACAAAGTCCATGGAGCCAGGCTTAATTATTCCGGTAATTATTACGGTGTACAGCGATAAGAGTTTTACTTTTGAGTTAAAAACTCCACCTGCGCCTGTTTTAATTATGAAAGCCTGCAAAATCGAAAAAGGTTCTGACAATGCCCTTGCGAATAAGGTAGCAAAATTATCGCAAAAGGACTTGGAGGAAATCGCTAAGCAAAAAATGCCCGACTTAAATGCGAATGATTTGGATGCTGCAAAAAGAATTATTGCAGGAACCGCTCGTAGTATGGGTGTGGAGGTAGAACGATAATGAAACACGGTAAAAAATATCTTGCTGCCTCATCTAAAGTTTCTAAGACAGAAACATATTCTCTTGACAAGGCTATTGCTTTGGTCAAAGAATTAAAATTTGCAAAATTTGATGAAACTGTTGAAGTCCATGTTCGTGTTAAACTGGATAAGGGACAGACACTTCGCGATACGGTTGTGTTACCACATCAGTTCCGTGGCGAAAAAAAGATTTTGGTTTTCTGTACAGAAGACAGAGTTAATGAAGCACTTGATGCAGGAGCTACTTATGCTGGCTCTACAGAATACATCGACAAGGTTAAAGACGGTTGGCTTGATTTTGATGTCGCTGTTGCTACCCCTGATATGATGCGTGATGTAGGTCGTTTAGGTATGGTGTTAGGACGACGCGGTTTAATGCCAAATCCGAAAACAGGCACCGTATCAACCGATATTACGGCTACTATTAACGAGTTAAAAAAAGGACGAGTTGAATTTAGAGCCGATAAAACAGGTGTTGTTCATCTCGCTGTTGGTAAGGTTTCGATGGATGATGCAAAAATTGTAGAGAATATTTCTGCTGTTATTGCTGAAATTAACCGCAAAAAGCCAAGTGAAGCAAAAGCAGGTTTTGTGCAGTCGGTTTCTGTCAGTTCAACAATGGGACCAGGTGTGCGGGTTAATCACACGGTAGGAGAATAGAGATGGCTTTAAAAACAAAAAATCCAAAAGAAGTAAAGCAAGCGGCAATTCAGCAAATTACTGAAGACCTGAAAAGTGCTTCATCTCTTATTTTTACTGAATATAGAGGTATGACAGTCGCACAGATTACTGATCTAAGAAAGCAATTACGCAAAAATAATTGTACATTTAAGGTAGTACGAAACAATTTTACTCGTATCGCATGTGAGCAGTTGCAATTAGATAGCGTAAAAGATTTTTTAGTAGGGCCTGTCGCTATTGCTTTTGTAAAAGATGAAGCAAACGAAGCAGCTAAAACTATTTTTGAGTTTGCTGAAAATGCGCCAGCTTTGGTTGTAAAATGCGCTTTGGTAGAAGGTGAGTTTTATGATGCTCAAAAAATTGAAGCATTTTCAAAGCTTCCTGGCAAAAAACAGCTTATTTCGATGTTTATGTCTACTATTAACGCTACAACAGCAAAGTTTGTACGAACCTTACAAGCTATTGTGGATAAGGGTGAGCAAAAAGCTGAATAATGGAAATTTCTATGAGACAAGCCTATTTTTGCTGGCTCTTAGAAAGATTATAAATGAAACGGTTCAGGCTTCAAAAAAGTTGTCCCTGTTCCGTGAGCCTTGAGTGGCTAACATATTATTTTTGAGGAGAAGATAATGGCAACATTAACAAATGAACAAATTATTGAAGCAATCGAAGGAAAAACGATTCTTGAATTGTCGGAGCTTATTAAAGCTATGGAAGAAAAATTCGGTGTAACTGCTGCTGCTCCAGTAGCTGTTGTCGCTGGAGCAGGAGCAGGTGCTGCAGCAGCTGAAGAAAAGACCGAATTTACAGTAACCTTAAAAGCACTCGCAGATGCAAGCAAGAAAATTGCTGTTATCAAGGAAATTAGAAATATTATTCCCGGTCTCGGCTTAAAAGAAGCAAAAGACTTAGTTGAAGGTGCACCAAAGGTTATTAAAGAAGATGTTTCTAAAGAAGAAGCAGATAAAATTAAAGAAACACTTACTGCTGCTGGTGCTGAAGTTGAAATTAAGTAATTTTTTTACTTTAGTAACTCATTTTTTTTGACTTAAAGAGGCTTTCTGTCCACTCTTTTTTGGATGTGACGGAAAGTCTTTTTGTGGTTGAATTATCGGTTTAATTGTAAAAACGAAAAGGTGTACCATTCTTTGGTATAACTTTATTATGCGGGGGTTGTAATGTTAGCTAACGAAAGAGAAATTAAGCGAAAGTATCTCGGTAAAAATATTAAAAACTTTTTGGAACTTCCTAACCTAATAGAAACACAGTTGAAGTCCTATAAAATGTTTTTATCGGGAATTGAAAATGACAAAAGTGATAGCACAGAAGAAGCTGGTTTAGGTGATGTATTTAAAACAACTTTCCCGATAGAAAGTCCAAATGGCGATATGAGTTTGCAATATCGTAAACACATGTTGGACTTTGATGCTATTAAGTATTCGGAAATTGAATGCAAGCAAAAGGGTGTAACCTATGCAGTTCCACTCAAAGCAGAAATAGACTTGTATTTTACTGAAACAAAAGAAATTAGGCGTAAAGAGATATATCTCGGTGATATACCTCTTATGACTGATCATGGAACCTTTATTATCAACGGGGCAGAGCGTGTTGTTGTTGCACAAATACATCGTTCGCCTGGTG
Source organism: Spirochaetaceae bacterium (assembly GCA_017453745.1). Lineage (GTDB taxonomy): Bacteria > Spirochaetota > Spirochaetia > Treponematales > Treponemataceae > Treponema_B. The sequence goes on along the minus strand of JAFTEH010000021.1, from coordinate 55,104 downwards.
TTATTTTTTCGCATGAAAAAGGAACATATTCAAGTAGGATTATTCCTTATAGAGGAACATGGCTTGAGTTTGAAATTGACCAAAAAAATGAACTTATTTTTGCGAAACTAGATAGAAAAAAGAAAATCTTGGCTACGATGTTTTTGCGAGCAATTGGATTTGAAACACGGGAGCAGATTATTGATGCCTTCTATACGCATGAAACGGTTTCGATTTCTAGTAATCGTGATGAATATGAAACCCTTACCGGTCGTATTTTGGCGCGTGATATTTCTATTGAAGATGAAAATGGCGAACAAAAAAAATTGTATCAAGCAGGTACAAAGTTACATCCACATGATATTGATGAGTTAATTCAACATTCTATTACGAGCGTTACTCTTATTGATTTTGAACACCCAGATTCATTAAACTCGCCGGTGATTTTAAACTGTTTTGTGCGTGAAGAAATGAAATACACGCCAGAACCACTTATAAATGATGAGCCAACCTTTGAAGATGCTATTTCCCTCGTGTACCAGTCCTTGCAACCTGGCAATCCTATTACGATTGAGGCAGCAAAAGAAGATTTACATTCTTTGTATTTTTCAACTCGTCGGTACGATTTGGGGCGAGTGGGGCGATATAAGATTAACAAAAAATTTGACTACAAAGAAGAAGTTACAACTTCTACACTCATTGTTGAAGATATAACTTCTACCATGAAGTACTTGATTCAAGTGTATAATGGGGATCAATCTATAGATGATATTGACCATTTGGGTAACCGTCGTATTCGTGCTGTTGGTGAGTTTTTAACGACTACGCTCAAAACAGCCTTTTCGCGTATGGCGCGCATTGCAGCAGACCGTATGACTCAAAAAGAACTGGAAACCCTAAAACCTCAGGACTTAATTTCAATTAAGCCGATAGTCGCTGCTATAAAAGAGTTTTTTGGTTCAAGCCAACTTTCCCAGTTTATGGATCAGGTAAATCCGCTTGCAGAACTCACCCATAAGCGCCGTCTTAGTGCTTTAGGACCTGGTGGTCTTTCTCGTGAGCGCGCCGGTTTTGAAGTTCGAGATGTTCATTATACGCATTATGGGCGCATGTGTCCTGTCGAAACCCCTGAAGGTCAGAATATCGGGCTTATTGTTTCTTTGGCAAACTACACAAAGGTAAGCGATTATGGCTTTTTGGAAGCCCCGTATGTGCGCGTGAAGGATGGGGTTGTTACGAATGAAGTAGAGTACTTAACTGCTATCGATGAAGATAAATATTTTATCGCTCAAAACTCGGCCGCGGTGCGTGCGGATGGAAGTTTTAGCTCGGACTTTGTTTCGTGCCGAAATCAGGGCGATTATACCTTGCGTAGTCCAAAAGATATAGACTACATGGATGTTTCCCCGAAGCAAATTGTGTCAGTATCTGCTTCACTTATTCCTTTTTTGGAACATGATGATGCGAACCGAACGCTTATGGGTTCAAACATGCAGCGACAAGGGGTGCCTCTTTTATTTCCTGAACCTCCACGAGTTGGAACAGGTATGGAAGAAAAGTGCGCTTACGATTCTGGTGTTATGGTTAAGGCAAAATATGCTGGTACAGTAAAGTATGTTTCTTCAGATAAAATTGTTATTGAGCGAAATGCAAAGGTTAAAGATGACCCTTCTGAAGATACCTATCTTTTACAAAAATATCAGCGAACAAATCAGGATACCTGTTACCATCAAAAGCCCATCGTTGCGTTAGGGCAAAAGATTGAAGTGGGGCAAACAATCGCTGATGGTCCTGCAACATATAAGGGTGAACTCGCACTTGGACGAAATATCTTAGTTGGTTTTGTGCCGTGGAATGGATACAATTACGAGGACGCTGTGCTTATTTCAAAGCGTGTCGTAAAAGAAGATATGTTTACTTCTATTCATATAAAAGAGTTTATGATTGAAGTACGAGAGACAAAATTGGGTATAGAAAAATTAACCCCAGATATTCCGAACAAGTCGGAAAAAAGTTTAGACCAATTAGATGCAGAAGGTATTGTGCGTATTGGGGCAAAGGTTAAATCTGGAGATATTCTTGTCGGAAAAATTACCCCAAAAAATGAAACTGACACGACACCCGAGTATAAACTTTTGAACTCTATCTTTGGTGAAAAATCTAAGGATGTGCGAGATACTTCCCTGAGAGTTCCACATGGGGTTGAAGGTACTGTTATTGATATACAACGCTTAAAACGCTCTCAAGGGAATGACTTAAATCCTGGTGTCGATGAAGTTGTTAAGGTTTTGGTTGCTACAAAGCGTAAACTTCGCGAGGGCGATAAGATGGCAGGACGACATGGAAACAAGGGTGTTGTTTCAAAAATATTGCCAGAAGAAGATATGCCGTACCTTGAAGATGGTACTCCGCTGGATATTTGTTTGAATCCTTTGGGTATACCTTCCCGTATGAATGTGGGGCAGATTTTGGAATCAGAGTTGGGACTTGCAGGTTTGAAACTTGATGAATGGTATGAATCGCCTGTGTTCCAATCACCTACGACAGAGCAGATTGAGGAAAAACTCAAGGAAGCAGGTTTGCCAACCAATTCAAAGCAATGGTTGCGCGATGGCTTAACTGGTGAGCGTTTCCAAAACCAAGTTTTTGTGGGAGTGATTTACTTTTTGAAGTTGCATCACCTCGTAGACGACAAAATGCATGCTCGTTCAACAGGACCGTATTCTTTAGTTACTCAACAGCCGCTTGGTGGAAAGGCTCAATTTGGTGGTCAGCGACTCGGAGAAATGGAAGTGTGGGCGCTTGAAGCTTATGGTGCTTCGAATACCTTGCAGGAATTTTTGACTATCAAAAGTGATGATATGTCGGGGCGTTCTAAGATCTATGAAGCGATTGTTAAGGGAGAGCCGTCAACTCCTGTCGGTATTCCCGAATCTTTCCATGTATTGGTTCAGGAGTTACGCGGACTTGCATTAGACTTTAAAATATTTGACGCTAAAGGGCACCCTGTCGGTTTGACAGAGCGTGATGATGAGTTGATTGAAAAGGATCGAAAGGGTGAGGTTATAGCAAAATAAGCGTTTTGTTATACTGATGCTCGTAAGATAGGACTTATACTACTGTATCCCTTTTTATAAGTCCTCAGTTTGCTGGTTCAAAGTCGTACTGTGTTTGGAAGATACCCAACATACTGCGATTTTGAATACTGAATTTTACTGCAACTTGTTACGAAACGAAAGTTTTCAAACAAGTTTGATATTGATTACATATTTTATTTAATCTGTGGGATAAATGGAGAAATATATGCGTGAAATGAAGGATTTTGGTAGCTTACAAGTAAAACTTGCCTCCCCTGAAACAATTAGGGCGTGGTCGTATGGCGAAGTTAAAAAGCCTGAAACTATTAACTACCGTACACTTCGGCCAGAGCGAGATGGGCTTTTTTGTGAACGCATTTTTGGTACTACGAAGGAATGGGAATGTTATTGCGGAAAGTTTAAGTCGGTACGTTATAAGGGCGTTGTTTGTGACCGCTGTGGAGTAGAAGTAACTCACTTTAAAGTACGCCGTGAACGAATGGGGCATATTGAGCTCGCTGCTCCTATGTCACATATTTGGTATTATCGTTCGGTTCCTAGCCGTATGGGTTTATTACTTGACATACCTGTAAACTCGTTGCGCTCGGTTTTGTATTATGAGCGATATATCGTACTTGAACCAGGCGATACTGACCTAAAAATAAAACAATTACTCACTGAAGATGAATATGCAGAAGCACGACAGCGCTACGGCGATTCTTTTGTTGCTGAAATGGGCGCTGAAGCTATCCAAAAACTTTTGAAAAACTTAGACCTTGAACTCATGGTCCAGGACTTGCGCTCGCAAATGATAGAAAAAGGCAAAAAAAACGATAAGAGACTTTTGCGCCGTATTGAAATAATTGAGCATTTTTTGGAATCGGGAAATAAGCCTGAGTGGATGGTGCTTACTGTGATACCGGTTATTCCGCCAGATTTGCGTCCTATGGTGCAACTAGACGGAGGGCGTTTTGCAACGAGTGACTTAAACGATTTATACCGCAGGGTTATTCATCGCAATGCTCGCTTAAAAAAATTACTTGAAATGAATGTTCCTGATATTATTATTAGAAACGAAAAGCGAATGTTGCAAGAAGCCGTTGACGCATTATTTGACAACTCAAAACGCACTCGTACCAGTAAGGGCTCATCAAATCGGCCATTAAAGAGTATTTCGGATATGTTGAAAGGTAAGCAAGGGCGTTTCCGTCAAAATCTCTTAGGTAAGCGTGTTGACTATTCGGGGCGTTCGGTTATTGTTGTGGGTCCCCAACTAAAGTTATGGCAGTGTGGTTTGCCTACTAAGATGGCTCTTGAGTTATTTAAGCCTTTTATTATGCGCAAACTCGTACAAAAAGAAGTCGTTACTAATATTAAAAAAGCTAAACTCTTAGTCGAACAAGAAGCACCAGAGGTATACGCTCTTCTCGATGAAGTGGTAAGTGAACATCCTGTTTTGTTAAACCGTGCTCCTACATTGCATCGTCTTGGTATTCAAGCTTTTGAACCAGTGCTTGTTGAGGGCAAAGCGATTAAGCTCCATCCTCTTGTTTGTAAGGCTTTTAATGCTGACTTTGACGGCGATCAAATGCCTGTCCATGTGCCTTTGACAAATGCCGCTAAGATGGAATGTTGGAACCTTATGCTTTCGGCGCGCAATTTGCTCGACCCTGCAAATGGTAAAACAATTGTGTATCCGACTAAGGATATGGTTTTGGGGTTGTACTTTTTAACAAAGCCACAGGTATTGAAAGATGGAAAACAAGTAAAAAAATATGATGATGTAAATCAAGTTTTACTAGCAGCGGAGAGTGGCTCGATTGCGTGGCAAGAACAAATTGACTTTAAGTTAAATGGTACATATTTGCGTACAACACCAGGCCGTGTCGCTTTTAACGATTTGTTGCCCAAGGATATTGATTTTGTAAATGAAACCTTAGATGACAAGGCAATCCGCAAGTTAATAGAAGCATGTTTTAAAAAGCATGGAGCGTGGTTGACCGTTCGCTTATTGGATATTCTTAAAGCGACAGGGTTTAAGTATGCAACATTCTTCGGTGCAACAATTAGTATGGAAGATATTATCATTCCACCTGCAAAGGCAAAACTCTTGAACAGTGCCGACGCAGAACTTAACTCTATCTATAAGCAATATCGCGGTGGACATATTACCCATGATGAACGATATAACCGTGTGGTTGAAGTATGGGCAAAGGCAAACGATTCGCTGACAAACGAAGTTATCAAGAGCCTTGAAGTTGATAAAGACGGATTTAATAATATTTACATGATGTCAATTTCTGGTGCACGAGGTAATAGAACCCAGATTAGTCAGTTGGCTGGTATGCGCGGTCTTATGGCAAAGCCAAATGGGGATATTATTGAGTTGCCGATTCGTTCAAATTTTAAAGAGGGCTTGTCTGTTATTGAGTTTTTCCTTTCAGCAAATGGTGCACGAAAGGGTTTAGCGGATACGGCTTTGAAAACCGCTCAAGCAGGTTACTTGACACGAAGGCTCGTTGATATTGCTCAAGATGTCGTTGTCAATGAAGAAGATTGTGGTACCATAAATGGTATTGAATATCAGGCAATTAAAAATGGGGACGATATTGTAGAATCGCTTGCTGAACGAATTGCTGGAAAATATACCCTTGAACGCGTCTTGCATCCTATTACTGGCGAACTCATTATTGATGTAAACGAATTTATCAGTGATGAAATTGCTAAGCAGATTGAAGATGCAGGTGTTGAAAAAGTAAAAATCAGAACGGTGTTAACTTGCGAGTCTCAGCATGGCGTTTGTGTAAAGTGCTATGGTCGAGACCTTGCACGCAATCGGATTGTGCAAATTGGTGAAACTGTTGGTATTATTGCTGCTCAATCAATCGGGCAACCTGGTACCCAACTTACAATGCGTACTTTCCATGTTGGTGGTACTGCTTCTAAGAGTACAGAAGAAAATAAACTTATTTTTGATAACTATGGCGTTATTATTGATGGTTTTACTGGACCGCGTGTTACTTTGCCAACAGGCTCGTTACTCTTTACGCGTAAGGGTGAAATGACCTATACAAAGGTGCTCAAAGAGTATGAACTCCCAGCAACAGATACAGTGTTGGTACATGATGGCGACCCTATACTTGTGGGAACTGAACTTTTTACACATGAGGGTAAAACAATTCGCTCAGAACATAATGGTTTTGTCAAAATTGATAAAAATAAGTTTTTAATTGTATCTCATAAACATCATTGCGAAATTAAAAATGGCTCTACGGTAGAAATAAAAGTAGGTGACTATGTAAAAGCAGGAACACCTATTGCAACATTTGACCCGTTTGCAGACCCTATTTTTGCAGAACAAGACGGTTTTGTAAGATTTGACGACATTATTTTGGGTGCAACTCTCTTTGAAGAAACCGATGAAGAAACAGGTAATGTCGAAAAGAGAATTGGCGATTTGCAATTTGAAAAAAAGCAGCCTCGTATTTTTATTTCTGATGAATCTGGTAATCCTCTTGGTGACGATTCGTACTTTTTGCCGAGTGGAGCACAGGTTTTGGTGGAAGATGGACAGAAAATAACAGCAGGTAAAATGATTGCAAAAATTTCTAAGGAAGCCGTTAAAACAAAAGATATTACGGGTGGTTTGACTCGTGTTTCCGAATTGCTTGAAGCTCGACGACCGACCGAACCAAGTATTTTGTCGCATATTTCAGGTACCGTTACCATCAAAAAAGGTTTGGTCAAAAATAAACGAACGATTATAGTTCGTGATATTTACGGAAAAGAGTTTAAGCACGCATTACCTATTAGTGCACGACTTTTGGTGCGCGATGGTGATGAAGTGAAGGCTGGTGAACAACTTTGTGATGGTAGTCTTGACCCACATGATATTTTGGAAATTCTTGGGGAAAATGCTTTGCAAGAATATTTGATGCAAGAAATTAAAGCAGTGTATCGGGCAGAAGGGGTAACTATAAATGATAAGCACATTGGTATTATAATTAGGCAAATGTTGCGCAAGGTAGAAATACTTTCTGTTGGAGATACGAAGTTTATTTTTGGGCAGCAAGTTGATAAGTATGCTTTCCATGCTGAAAATGCGCGAGTTACCAGTGAGGGTGGGCATCCTGCTGTTGGTCGTCCTCTGTTCCAAGGTATCACAAAGGCTGCTTTAAATACTGACTCGTTTATTTCTGCTGCTTCGTTCCAAGAAACAACAAAGGTTTTAACGAATGCCGCTATTGCCGGTTCAACTGATTTCTTGCGTGGCTTAAAAGAAAATGTCATTATCGGGCATTTGATTCCTGCTGGTACCGGTATGAAACACTATCGAGATGTAAAGTTGTTTGATAAAAATGATGCAGACCTTGACTTGCAGGTACAAGAGATTATTGCACGCCGTCGCGAAGAAGAACTGATAGCGCAACGCGCTGAAGCAGAAGCGGCTATGACGGAAGAAGATGATGAGGACTTGTAGGCTGTGGTAGGGCTATGTTATCCCGACTCACATTTTAAGTATTTTAGCGCAAAATAAAGGTTTTCTAAAAAGTATGAGATTTTTCTTGTATTTTTTGTGATTTTTTAGTATATTTTATTATATTTATCAAATAGGATGTAATAAACTTTAAGGAGTTTGTAATGGCTAAACAATTATTGTTTAATGAAGAAGCACGCAAAAAATTGCTCAATGGTGTTGAACAAATTTCGAGTGCTGTAAAAGTAACTTTAGGTCCAAAAGGACGAAATGTTTTATTAAGTAAAAGTTATGGGGCACCTACGGTAACAAAAGATGGTGTGTCTGTTGCGAAAGAAGTAGAACTTGCTGACCCATTTGAAAATATGGGTGCGCAGTTGTTGCGAGAAGTTGCTTCAAAAACAAATGATATTGCTGGTGACGGTACTACGACCGCTACTGTGCTTGCTTATTCAATGGTAAAAGAAGGCTTAAAGGCAGTTGCTGCTGGTTTGACTCCTCTTGAATTAAAGCGCGGTATGGATAAAGCAGTTACTATTGCTGTTGAAGAAATAAAACGAAATGCTAAGTCTATAAAGGGCTCAAACGAAGTAGCGCATGTTGCTTCAGTTTCTGCAAATAACGATAAAGAAATTGGTAAAATTTTGGCCGATGCTATTGAAAAAGTAGGCAAGGATGGCGTTATTGATGTGCAAGAAGCCAAAACAATGGAAACAACAACAGACTATGTAGAAGGAATGCAGTTTGACCGTGGTTATATTTCCCCTTATTTTGTAACTGATCATGAAAGAATGCAAACTGCTTTTGAAAATGCATATATTCTTATTTACGATAAAACGATTTCGATGATGAAGGATCTTTTACCTTTGCTTGAAAAAGTTGCTCAATCGGGAAGTCCACTGTTAATTATCGCTGAAGATGTTGATGGTGAAGCCTTAGCAACCTTAGTGATAAATAATCTTCGCGGTTCTTTACGAACATGTGCAATTAAAGCTCCTGGTTTTGGTGATCGTCGTAAGGAAATGCTTGAAGATATTGCTATTTTAACAGGCGGCACAGTGATTTCTGAAACAATTGGCTTAAAACTTGAAAATGCTACTATCGATATGTTGGGGTATGCAAAGACTGTCAAGGTCGATAAGGAAAATACTACAATTATTGATGGTTCTGGCAAGAAAAAAGACATTGAAGAACGCGTGGCTCAAATTAAAAAGCAATTAGAAGTTTCTGATTCTGAATACGATAAAGAAAAATTGCAAGAGCGCATGGCTAAACTTGTCGGTGGTGTTGCTGTTATTAACATTGGTGCTGTTACCGAAGTCGAAATGAAGGAAAAAAAGCATCGTGTTGAAGATGCACTTTCAGCAACTCGTGCCGCTCTTGAAGAAGGTATTGTCGCTGGTGGTGGTTTGGCATTGATCAACGCTGCCAATGGTTTGGAAAAAGCGGATATTTCTGAACTCACTCAAGACGAAAAAACAGGTTTTATGATTGTGAAGCGCGCTCTTGAAGAGCCTATTCGCCAAATTGCAGAAAATGCTGGACTTGATGGCGCTGTTATTGCTGAAAAGTCAAAAGAAAAAAAGAACATCGGGTTTGATGCTGCAAAGTTAGTTTGGGTTGATATGATTGCAGAAGGTATTATTGACCCGGCAAAGGTTACTCGTTCCGCTTTGCAAAATGCTGCTTCCGTTGCAAGTTTACTCTTGACAACAGAATGTGCTATTGCAGATATTCCTGAGCCTAAGACTGCTCCTGCTATGCCAGCTGCTCCTGACATGGGTGGAATGTACTAATTCCTTGTATACGAGAGTAAAAAAAATGAGGTGTTGCACGCACCTCATTTTTTTTTTACATTATATTATCAACTACCATTACGATAGTGCTTTAATCGGATCTAGTTTTGCCGCTTTCCGCGCAGGGCGTAACCCGAAAAAGATACCGATGAGTACTGATACGCTTGATGCAACAACAAGTCCCGTTACATTGATAATAAATTCTATTTCAGCTAAGTTGACAGCGGTTGGAATGAACTTGACAGTGATAAATGAAATAAGCAAGCCGATAATGCTCCCTAAAATGCCCCCTAAAAAACTTAAACTAGCAGCTTCCACCAAAAACTGTATAGTAATATTCTGATTAGTTGCACCAAGTGCTTTACGGATTCCGATTTCTTTTTTTCGTTCAGTAACGGTTGCAATCATAATATTCATAATGTTTATACCGCCTACAAATAGCGAAATAAAAGCAATAGCACTTAAAATGATTTGTACCATTGTCAGTACTTGGTTGACAGCATCCATCTGTTCAATAATTCCATAAACATAAACAGAATTGCTACTATTTGAAAAGGTATCTGAATATGCATGTATATGAGATTTTACTTCGTTATAATCAGTTTCATCTGCAAAAAAAACTTCTATTTCATCGGCCTCTGTGGTGTTTTTAAGTTTTGTTATAAAGCGGCGTGGTACCAGTATACGCGTGTCGGAATTTCCATATATTCCATTTGATACATTTTTAGTAATTACTCCTATTACCTCAAAGAAAAAAAGGTGTGGTGTTTGTCCTCTTGGTCCGTATGTTATAAATGAGAGTACACATTTTTTACCAAGTGCATTACCTTCAGGAAAAAGTTTTTCGGCAAGAGTGCTACCAAGTATAACACGCTGTCTGGATTCTGCATGGTCGTCAAGTGTAAAATATCTTCCGTATGCGAGTTCTATTTTTTTGTACTCAAGCCAATCGGGTTCAACTCCTATTAGTTGTTGTGTGCTATACATATTGTCAAGTTCTACAGAGCCTCGTAAAACCATGGTGGAAATGTTATTTGTGTAAAAAATTTTTTTTATTTTGTTCGTACCGCGATATAACCCCTTCCGATATGTTTCATTCACTTTGAAAGAAATTTGGTGTGTTTCAGGATTCCAGTTTGGGGAAACAGTACACATATTTGTTTGGTTTGTTGTATTGTTTTTTAAAATAGAAATCAATGAGCCGTATAGCGAACTACCCAGTGTTGTTATAACAATGACAGCCGTTATACCAATTACAATTCCGAGCAAAGAAAGAAATGTTCTAAGCTTGTGAGTTTTAAAATACTTTAATGCGTTTAAAAAATCTTCAAGCATCTATACTTCCTCCAATGCGAGTACAGGATGTAGTTTTGCTGCTTGTAGCGCAGGATATAAACCGAAAAACACCCCCAATATTATCGAAATACCTATCGCAAAGCAAATGGAAAGTGGGTCAACTGCAAATGTCATGGTAGTGATATTTGATTGGAAATTCAGTAGCTGAAAAAGAGCATAGGAAATCAAGCAACCAAGTAATGTTCCAATGCATGCACCGACTACTGTTATACTGATTGATTCAATTAAAAATTGCGTGAGAATATTTTTTTTTGAAGCGCCGAGTGCTTTACGAATTCCTATTTCTTGACGACGCTCTGTAACAGTTACAATCATAATATTCATAATACCTATTCCACCAACCAAAAGCGACAAGGCACCAATCGCATTTAAAACTAATGTAATGCTGTTTATACCTTGAAAGTTATTTTTCATTTGTTCTTCAAATGAAGTAGCACGGATAGATTCTGAAACTCCTGTAAGATTATCAGTAAACTCAATGACATTCGTTTTTACTTGGCTTACATGTTGTTCATCACTTGCAATTATGTCCATGCTTGTCATAGGATCCGTTCCTGCAAGTCCCTCGCGTGTAAGGACGCTTCGAGGTATAATTAACATAAACACACTACTTGTAATAAGATTCCCAGAGTTTACAACACCAGCAACTTCAAAGGCTTTTGGCAACATCTGCGGTTTCTGGGGTTCTGATGGGTAAGGATTATAGATATACATCCAAACTTTTTTGCCGATTGGGTTTTCATCTGGGAATAGGTATTTTGCAATTTCTTCCCCAAGTATAATTGAATGTAAACCTTCAGCATATATATTTAATGAAAAATCATTTCCATTTATAAAGTTAAAACCAGTGTTTTTAAACCAACCATAATCTACAGCCAAAATCTCTTGGTCGCGCCATTCAAACTTAGTTGAACTGGTAATTACATTGGCATATAAGCGTTGTGTTAAAAGTATCTGTTCAATGTTTTCGACATTTGACAGTAGTTGATTTTTGTATGAATCGTCTAATTTAAATGAAGTTTCATCGTGACTACGAAACATTGACTGTACTTGTATAATTCTATTGTTAATACTTGTAAAACTTTTTTTTACACTTACCTTTAGCGAATGACTAAGCGTTGAAATTGTAATTACACATAAGATACCGATCATTATACCAAGCAAGGATAGAACGGTGCGCCTCTTGTTTTGTTGGAACTGATGCATTGCAGAAGAAAAATCTTCTAGGATTTTGTTCATTCTGCTACTCCTCGTTTATCACATCTTCAGTAACAAGACCATCGCGGATGTGTATAAGACGCTTTGTTCTATTCGCGATTTCCATGTTATGTGTCACAATGACAAGGGCTGTTCCTGTTTTATTGATTTGTAAAAAGAGGTCTAGCACTGAACTACCTGTTTCACTGTCAAGTGCACCAGTTGGTTCATCGGCCAAGATAACTTTAGGTTTTGTAACTAGTGCTCGTGCTATTGCGACGCGTTGTTTTTGCCCACCAGAAAGTTCATTTGGACGATGTTTAAGTCTTGAACTCAAACCAACCTTTTCAAGTTCTTCAGTAGCAAGAATCTTTCGTTTATGTATTGGAATACCCTGATACCGCAACGGGAGCATAACATTTTCCAAAATGGTGAGGTCTGGAAGCAAAAAGTACTGCTGAAAAACAAATCCGACCGTCTTGTTGCGTAAATATGCCAATTCGGCATCCTTTAGCAGTGCTGTGTTTTTTCCGTCAACATATACCTCACCATCTGTCGGTCTATCCAAACAACCTATCATATTCATACATGTTGTTTTTCCAGAACCTGATGGACCGATAATTGAAACACAACCACCTTCTTCAATATCAAAAGAAACACCAGCAAGAGCATTTACAGTTGTCTCGCCAATAATAAATGTCTTTTTTACATTTTTTAGTTTAATAATATGCTGTTTTTCCGTCATCATATTTCTTCTTATAAAAACATGACAGTTTATTGTAAACCATCATCAAAATCAAATGTAGTATGGTTGACAAGTATATCATTTTCTTCTACACCAGAAATGATTTTTACAAAACCATCGAGCATATATGATTCAATTTCTACAGGTACTTCCACACTTGTTTTCCCGTTGACTATTTTGTCAACAACAGGATTCCCTTCAACATATCGTATCGCACCAGCACCAACAATGAGAACATCAGTCGGTTCGCCAACGATGATATATCCGTCAAATGAATAACCAGGTAGAACAGAACTAGGAGGGTTATTGACCTGAATAATAGTATCAACAACTGTTCGACCAATATCCGTAATGCGAGCAATCGATGGGTAGGATACTACAAATCCTTCGACTTCATCTTCGTAAGAACTAAAGGTGAGCATAACTTTTTGATTTGCCTGTAATTTTGAAGCATCAGTTTCAGTTACTTCAACGGTAGCTTTTAAAAAACTTCTGTCAACGATTGCTCCAAAATTTGTTTTTGTCAAAGCGTATTCGCCTTCCGAAACTGTTAAAGACGCAATGATACCGTCAAATTTAGCGCGCACCGTTTTGTCGTCAACTTTCTTTTTGAGCATATCGTATTGCTCTTGCATGAGAGCGAGTTTACGAGGTGAAGCATTGATTTCTTCTTGGCGCATAAGGTATGCCTGATTAGCTAAGTTATACCGTTCTTCAGTATCGTCAAGTTTAAAAATGACATCATTCATTTTTACGACATCACCTTCTTTTACGGGGACACTTTCTACAATACCTTCACCAGGCGATTCAAGAGTCTGGGTTCTGGCTGCTTGAATGTAACCTGAAATAGGTATTTGATTTTGCGAAACAAAACGCGTTACTATGAGCGGTTCATTTTCATTTAATTCAGGCTTTGATATAAAGCGCATAAGAAAAACTAAAATGAGAACAATTACAACTACAATAATTAAAATAAGTTTTTTGGATAATTTTTTTTGTCTAACCATACGAGAGCCTTTATCTACTAATTATTCTTGAAGTAAAAATGAATTTTGAATTTCGATATTAAAAATACTTATATCTGCCTTGCTTTGTGCATAGCGGACTAATGCTTGTAATTCCTGCACAGCGGCTTGACGATTATCTAAGTTGCTTACAATGCCATCGTTATATAGTTTGCGCACATCTTTTGCATTTTGACTATATATTTCGTATTCGTATAATGCTGCTTCGTTTGTCAAGACGATATTTTCAGCTTTTGATTGTAAATCAAAAATTTGTGATTCATATTTTTCTTTTGTACTTTTAAAATTAATTTCGTCAATTTCATTTTGTAGGCGCATGTTTTTATCGTTAAGTACTCTGTACACTATATCAAGTGGATTTATTTGAAGTCCAAATGTAAAAGAAGGATATTTAATTGCACTAAAATCTAAGGAAACTCCAGCAGACAACGAAACACCGGGAAACGAAAATGCAAGACCTCCTCCCATACTTGTAGCAGAACTACCTTTGATGGGTGTATTCAGTTGTACACTGCCGGTTAAAGTAAAAATCGAATTTTGAATTTTTCGTTGTGCGAGGGTATCAGAATAATTTTGACAAGCTTTTATGTATTCCGTAAAGTATTCAAGGTTAATTTTTTCTTGTGATATAACTTGCTCTTCAGGAATACTCAAACTCAAATCGTAAAAAAAATCATAGAGTCCGTCAAGTAATTCATCTTCAGTATTTCCAAAGTCTGCTTCAGTTAGTCCGACATTGAATAAAAATTTTTTTACTTGATTTATAAAAATTTTTTTTGTTGTTTCTGCATTTCGTTTTGCTGAAAGGCTTTTGAGAGAGCCTGCCTTGTACTTAATTGTATTTTCTCCATAACCCTCAATCTGTAAGCGTCTAAATTCAATGTCGGCTTCGACTTCTGCGAGTTGTTTCCCGAGATAGTCTAGGTACGCATTAAGAATTGACTTTACTTCTGTTAAAAACTCTTGGCGAATAATGTCAAGCGAATTATTCAGTCGTTGCAAGGCTTCGTTTTTTTGTCGTAATGCAATTTCTCGTTGTAGCCGTTGCATTCTGATAGATTGTGAATATATATCAATGCCAAAACTAAAGTTAAAATTGCTTGTGGTCCCCATATTACCTTTTTGTATCGGAAACGAAAATCCGAATTGCATATTACTAAATGAGGGAAGATTAATTGAAACAGTTGGGTTTAGGTTATAATCAACACCGTGGTCGGTTACTTTTAATCCCATATTTCCGAGCCCCATGTTTAGTTGTAGGTAGGAACTTAATAGTTTTTGTGTATAATTATTTTCGATAATTTTGGTTTCGTTTTGGATTTGCTTGTATGTATCTGAATGGTTAATGCGATAGCTCAATAGTTGCTGATAAATATCTTCGTGTTCTTGAGAAAAAGAAAACGGCAGTGTAATTAACAACACGAGCAGCACAGCCTGCTTTTTTAAGCATAAATGTGTCATACGGTAAACCTCATGCTTCATTATAGCAATGGAAGAATTTTAGTCAAGGTCTGTGCGTATCAGTGGTAGCCGTTATGATGTAAAAGATTTATTTTAAAAACGAAGCATAAAACAAAAAACAGTTTTTATAGTAAGTTTCTGTCATGCTTGAAATAATAACCCCAATTCTCGGGCCACTTGAAGCAGCATGTATAAATTTTTTTTCGCCTAAGTAAATTCCTACATGGGAAATACCACTACCTGTTGTGTTAAAAAAAAGCAAGTCACCAACTTGTGGCTCTTGGGAACTTAGTAAACGAGTACAGTGTTCCGCAAGGGTTTTTGTGCTTCGTGGAAGTTTTATGTCAAGCGCATCAAGAGCAGAGCGATATACAAGTCCGGAACAGTCCATTCCACTTGCATTGGTAGACGCATATTTATACGGGGTACCAAGATATTCAAGCGCTTTGGCGACAAATACCTTTCTTTCGTTAGAAACATCTTCTGTGTTATACATAGCAGGGTCTGTTATTGTAGGTAGATTAGTTGATGCGTCTGTATTGCCTTGTCCGTCTTCACTTGTTTCTTCAATGGCGACTGGTTTAATGGTGGGAATTGGTTCGCCTTCAGTGGGACCTGGTTGTTGAGACTGGCAGAATGTAAAAATCCGACTCATAACAAAACTCATGATAACAAAAAAAGCAACAAAAAAATGTTTCATAAAATTGCAACCTCTTTCCATTTTTCTAGTCTAATAACTATAAACTAGTTTTTAAAATTGGTCAATACTTTTTAAGAAAATATTCTTAACCTGTATAATCGGGTTTTTAAAGCTTAGTCAGAAAGGAACCTCAAAAAACGCATCTCGATGCTTTGTTGCTGTTTTGAGAGGTGTCTTTGAAAAATCGCAGAATAGTTTGAATTTATGTATTATCTGAGGTGGTAGTTATTATGGGAAAAAAATTTTCCAATGCAAAAACATGGGATTTTTTGGATAAATTTCGAGGTACGGAATTTAATGGCGAATGGCCGACTTTGGCTCAATTATTTGAAATTACGGCACAGCGTTACCCTAAGCGCAATGCTTTTACCGTATTTGAGCCAGAGCGTATTACATTAACCTATGAACAAGCCCTTGAAACGATTCGCAGTCTTGCGACATGGTTACGCGAACAGGGTGTAAAAAAAGGAGATAGGGTTGTTGTTTCTGGTAAAAACTCACCAGAGTGGGCTGTTGTATTTTTTGCCGTAGCCTTTGCTGATGGGGTAGCGGTTCCTATCGATTATGCCTTGCACGATAAAGAAATAGAAACTTTGTGTAATACCGCAAAACCTGTTTTTTCATTTTTTGATGATGAGCGTTTTGCGTATTTTGAAAACCTTTCTAAAACCAATTCAAATATTGGTCGAGTATTTAGTTTGAACAAAAATCAGGCGGAAAAGTATGTATATAATCTTAAACCGCAAAACCGTTCGTTTGAAAAACCTACAAACACTGATGAAGCCCTTGCTGCCTTGCTCTTTACATCGGGCACTACGGGAAATCCCAAAGGCGTTATGTTAAGCCACCGTAATTTAGTCTCTGATGCCTACATTGCACAAACACACATGAACCTATTTCATACCGATGTATTTTATGCGCTTTTGCCATTACACCATTCATATACGCTTTTGGCAGTACTCATTGAAACGGTTTCGGTAGGGGCTGAAGTTGTATTTGGAAAATCGCTCGCAGTAACAAAGATGCTTTCAGAACTAAAAGAAGGTAAAATTACCATGTTGCTTGGTGTGCCGCTTCTGTTTAATAAACTCATTGCTGGGATTATGAAAGGGATTCGGCAAAAGGGCGCCGTTGTTTACGGTTTGATTTCTGCTTTGATGGGGCTTTCCTACGGTGTAAAAAAACTTACTGGGGTCAACATTGGCAAAAAACTATTTGGTTCTGTTTTACGACAGGTAGGACTTGACAATATCCGAGTTGCCATTTGTGGCGGTGGCCCACTTGCCCCAAGCGTTTTTAAAAAGTATAACGAATTTGGGGTTGACTTTGTACAAGGCTATGGCTTGACCGAAACTTCCCCCATTGTTGCTCTTAACCCGATAGAGCACTTTAAAATCGAAAGTGTCGGTCGGTATTTTCATCCGTATGCCGAAGCAAAGGTAATAAATCCAGACGAAAATGGAGTAGGGGAACTTTGCTTTAAAGGACCTATGGTTATGCAAGGCTATTATAATATGCCTGAAGAAACTCGTGCAATGTTTACGGAGGACGGATTTCTTAAAAGTGGCGATTTAGGTAGAATTGATGATGAATACTATGTGTATTTGATGGGGCGTGCCAAAAATATGATTGTAACAAGTGGCGGTAAAAATGTGTACCCTGAAGAAATCGAAAATGCCTTCCAGCTATTTTACAATGATATTGAGCAGATTACTGTTAAGGGCTGGAAAACAGGTCATGAAAATAGCGAAGAAGAAGTTGAAGCGCAGATTTATATTTCTGACAACTTGTATTCTACACTTGCTCTTACGCGCGGCGAAACTGAAAGTGACAAAAAAGCGCAGGAAAAAGTATCAGAAATTGTAAATGATGTCAACAAAAATTTACAACCGTATCAGCGCATCACAAAAATAACCTTTTTGGATAAGCCACTCGAAATGACAACAACACAAAAAGTAAAGCGCCATTAGTACCATATCAATGCGACAAGGAGCAAAACATCAGTTTTGGGACTTGTCGCATTGTGTGCGCAGTATGCGCACATCTTGATATGCGGTAAAAAACATCAGTTCTCTGCAAGTAGGGAACTGATGTTTTTAGTTTACGGGTTCGCCATACCACACAGGTTTTATCCTGTGTATTACAAAAGAGTAGCAGGTCGCCCCTCATATTTTCGGCATTTAAAACGAGCCACTATTCCTTAGTGTGTTTTACGATTTTTACCAACTGGATTCGATGACCGTCCATTTCCTGTATAATAAAGTCGAAGTTATTCCAAGTAATTTTTTCAAAATTAACAGGTATTTTTCCAAAAAGGTCAAACACAAAGCCACCGAGCGAATCAAATTCTTCAGTTGGAAATTCAACTTCAAGCATTTCTTGCAAGTTGTCAAGGTCGATTCGGGCATCGCAGAGCCAAATCCCTTCGGCAATTTTTGTAATGTCATCGGTTTCATTGTCAAATTCATCGCGTATATCGCCTACAATTTCTTCGATGACATCTTCCATACAGACAATGCCTGCAACGCCACCGTATTCATCGACAACAACAGCAATATGCACATGCTTTCGTTTGAAATCACGCAAAAGACTATCAATTCGTTTTGTTTCAGGTATAAAAAAAGGCCTGCGTAAAATATTGCGCACATTGAGTGGCTCGTTTTTTGCGAATTGCTTTATAATATCTTTTACATAGAGAATACCGACTACATTGTCAATAGAATCCTCATAAACGGGAAAACGCGAATGACCACTTTCCATAATCTTTGTGAGGAGTTCTTCTTGACTATCGTTGACCGTTAAAAAGTCTACATCGGTACGCGGAATAAGAATTTCCCGCACTGTTGTTTGTGAAAGCGTAATAACCCCTTCAAGCATTTCTTTTAGCTCATCATTGCTCCCTTCTTGAAGCAGTTTTTCAAATTCCTTTTTTTGTTTAAAAAAATCAAATATCCCCATAGTATTACCATTCAGCCTGTAATTTTTCTAGAATTGTTTCTTGCAGTTGAAGCATTGGCTCATCTTCATTGTTTGTGCTATGCTCGTATCCAGCTAGATGAAGAAGCCCATGTACGAGTAGCCTCATACATTCTTTTGGTTCAGTTTCGTTAAAAAAATTTGCATTTTCTTGGAGCGCTTTAAAACTAATAATAATATCGCCCGTCGTGTATGGAAACTGAGACCCTGCTTCATTTAAGGCAAAAGAAAGCACATCAGTTGGCTCATCAATATTTCGATACTGTTTGTTTAACTTCTGTATAAAATCATTGGAACAGAACAGAACCGAAACTTCCCAGTTTGTGTATTGTAAGTGATTGAGGACCGTATCGATAAAGGAAATAGTCTTTTCTGTGCTAAACCATTGCGGCGGCTCAGCATCCTCAGTTAAATCAAGATATATCTTATTAGGCATATAGGTATAGTATACTACATTTTTAAACTTTTGTGAAGAGGGCACAAAGAAAAGTTTTTATGTATGACTATGGTAGGGTGAGGGGTGCCTCAGATAAAAAAAGGGGTTTTGCACTTGTTATGTGCAAAACCCCTTTTTGTTTATGCAAGGCCTTTTTAGCCTTTGCACTTACACTTCATCGCTTATGGTGTTAGATCAGGTACTTCAAAGTAAAAGAAGTCTACATCTCCATCGGTAAGCGTACAAGCGAGTTTTTGATTCCAAACATCTTGAGCTGCCTCGATAACATCAAAAGGATCATCATCTGGCTCGTGACTATCTGGGTCAGTAGCTGTGCGACCAGCATCATCTATATCTTCACCGGAATACGATAATGGCATGCTTGGGTCCAGTTTGTTTCTTGCATAGAATACATAGTTCCCACCGGCATTTTTATATGGCTCAATGCATGCAAGGTATCGACCAGATTTATAATCAGTAACAAGGCAATCTAAAAGATCGTAATCATAGAAAGCAACTTGTGATAAAGTAGCCTCAAGTGTACTAGGATCAACTACTATTTCATAGAGCGTAATCATTGTATCGGTTTTATCGTTTCCATCATTATAATGCAAATTCGGAACCGTTGCAATTTCTAGAACAGGCTCTGTGAACTCACAAACAACCTCTTGTGGAACTCCACTGGAGGTTACCGTGAATTGTTTCGTGCATTCTTCGGCCGTACCAATGTTTGCACTAATAGTATATGTCTTTCCTATCTGTAAGCCTGCAACTTGTAATGGTTCACCACGCTTTGGTGAAAGGGCATCAGTTGATGAGCCTATGTTTACAATACTTTTGCCATTTTCATCGATAATATTAATCTTTGCAAGATCTACTGTATTCCCAAATGCTTCACCTTTGAAAATGACCGGTAGTTCAGAATAAAAAGTATTTTTAGCAGGAATGTTATTATTAACAACACGATCTGCGGCATTGTATACATTGATAATACCGTAACCAAATTCTTCATCATGGGTTGCCCCTTTTGGATGCACCGCTGTTTGACGCAAAAGGTCTTTAATCTGTTGCGGTGAGGCGTTTCGCAGATTATCAAACGAAAGCAAATATCCTAAGGCCCCTGTTACAAATGGGGTAGCCATAGAGGTTCCACTCATGTTTTCATGCCCAGTATTAGACCATGTTTCTGTCGATTGAATACCGCTTCCAGGTGCTGAAACAGTTATCCAGTGTCCTTTTGTGCTAAACCCAGCTCTTTCTTTTTTACCATTGCATGCCCCAACAGAAATAATACCGGGTAAGGCAGCAGGATATGAATTTGTGTGTGTACCTTCATTACCCATAGCAATGACCGGTAATACATTGTGTTCAAGAGCATAGTTTATGACATCGAAGGCAAATGGGTTACTCATGCTTCCACCAAGTGACATGTTGACAGGAATAACTGTTTGTGTAATTTGATAGTTGGGGTCTAAGTAACTGGGAAGTTTTGCTTTTTCTTCGTCCGTTCGACTTCCAGCAGGCTTTCGTAAAATATCTGTTACATTAACTAAGTCAAGGAGGGCACCGTATATTGACCACGCTTTTCCACTACCAGCGGCACCCAAACCTTGATACGAGATAAGTTTTGTATTTTTCCAAGCGACACCATTTGTCCCATTACCATCGCCTAAGGCAACCATTGTGCCTGAAACATGGGTTCCGTGTCCACTCTGTGTATCCCAGTTTGTATCTAATGGTACTTCTGTGAATGGGCTTCCATCGCCAACATACTGACCACCAACAAGAGCTGTCGGGTCGGTTTGGCACGATTTTGCATATAGGGTAACATTTTGTAGGTCACTGTGTTTCATATTTATACCGGTGTCAATAACCGCTACGACAACTTCATTATTTCCGTATCCAAACACATCGTATGCCTTTAGTGCCTCTGTTATGTCAAAACTATATCCCATTCCTTGGTCGACGGGGTCAAGATCATTATTTCCATCAGGGAAGACTCCACGCAAGAATGGATTTTGCTTTTTTTCTGGCTTAGGTAGGTCATTCCAGTCGGCTATAGGCTGGTCATTCAAAGCAACTTGTAACAATCCAGAAACTCTTGCTACTTTTTTTGTAGCATATCCATCTGCTGCTTCAAGGAACCACCAAACACTATCCCCCAAGTCACCTTTTCCGGTAACAACTAAGCCAGCATTTACAAAACGATTTTCATCAAAATCGCTGGTTGTTTTTACCATTATTGATTTAATTGATTTATGATCTTTAGCACTATGAGTATTTGTCGGTGAGGCTTGTGGCTGTTCCCCTTTTGAAGAATTGCTTTTTGGCAAAACTCCAAACTGACACGCACTCAGTGTTATAACTATTAAAAACGCTAATAAATATTTTTTCATTATTAGTCTCCTATAACTGTGAATTCTAAACGACCGTTCGTTGCAGTACTCTCATTAGCAAAAACATTTGAACCGTATGTTGTAGCGCTGGATGTAAAGCCATCACGCGTTAGATATTTACCGCAAATAATCGGACTATCGTCTCCAGAAATAGTAATCGTCGAACTACCAAATTGTACTACATCCCACTGGTATGTTGTCCCTTTAACCGGGGTGAATGGTCTACCGTATTGGCTACCATCTGGTTCAATATTGAAAGCACAGAATGGCTCAAGATTTCCATTGGTTTCGTCAGCATAGAACGAGGTTCCAAAGACAAGCGGTGTAAATGTAACAGTACCTGCTACAGCATCAATTTTGATAAAGTCGTCGGCTGTTCTATCCAAGCCAAGTAGTGGATGATGACTAGCATCCGTGTTTTTTTCATGGTTGGTTTTGTACCAATGCAAGAAGTAATCAAGAGTGATTAAATCGCCCTCATAAGAACTCAAACCAAAACCAATAGCAGGTGTACCAGCAGGCGGTTGTGTATAATTTGGGTCCTCTTGACCATAGTCAATCCCTGTACTTTTTGCGATCTCTGGTGTAATACCATTGGGGTAGTAGTTTACCTTAGATGCAAAGCGTGGGTAGCCATCTTTGTCAAGTATAACAATACCTAAGTTTACATAATCAACATAGTTTGTTAAAAGCTTAGGATTAGAAAACTTAACCGTATAGCTTTGATTTTTGGCTTGCGCTACTGTCAACCGTTTGTGAGCAGTAGGCTCAACGAGCGTATATGTAAATGATTCAAGAACAGTGCCTTCTATAATAGGCGATTTAATTTGACTATTATGGTTAAAAGCAATAACTTGATATTCGTATGTTTCGTTTTCTTTTAAGCTAGAATCACTATCTATTGTTGCATGTGTTGCAGCCGTACTTAATGAACCATATAGCTTGTGGGTAACACGAGTCCACCTCATTTCTCCTTTCTTTCTGCGGTAGATGTCATACCCTGTAATAGCTACTGGTACATTGTTTTCTACCAATGAAAAACCAACGCGTACACGATAGGATGTAGGTTTTCCATCTACTGGGTCTAGCGCAAGATCGTCCAAGAGGAAACTTGGCTTTTTAACAGAGTAGTAACCTATAGTTCCTGGTACTCGCATTGAAGTTGTAGAAAAATTCTTAAACACAGCAAATTCTAGGGTGTCATTTGTATGTGTTTTAGTATAATTTGCATATACACGATGCTCAAGGCGGTTCATCGCAACATCATATCCTACAATGATAATGTCTGATTTCCCTATAGGAAGTTGGCGTGCACCATCCAATCTAAACACAAAAATCTGTGTCCAGCCATTTGTCCTATCTCCATCCTTGCGAATTTCAATACCTGCTATACCATTGACGAGGTTTGGTATTTCTCCAAAGCTCATAAAGATTCCTGGACTTGAGTCTTCCATGTACTGGATAAGCCCCGCTGGAGAATGTACTACTGCATACAACGCTTGCACACCATCATTGATTTCAAACTCTGGTGTTGTAATTGGAGTTAGGCTTATATTGCTTATGTCGGCAATGGTTCCAAATTCAAGGACTTCTGGAGCTTCCGCTTTTCTTTGTACTTGTGTAATTTTAGGTTGGACCAAAAATAGCGATTGATCTTCCCGTGCATCCACAAAGTAATTGGTTAGCCGAGAACTTGCAAAGCGATTGTCCGTTCCTACAGCATCACCTTTTACAATAAAGTCATACAGCGTATTTGGCTCAAGGCTGATCACTTTTGGTGTTCCAGTTTGTACCGTCACTGATGTAAAACCAGTATCTGAAGACTTTTTGTAGTCAACCGTTGTGTCTTTTAGATTCTTGGTACCACCGATGCTATCAATAACATGAATCGCAAACTGTACACCAGTACTTGCAGCAGTTTGTACAGGAACAGTATAGGTAACAGTTTCTGTCGTGGCATCGCCAACTCTAACGACAACTGTAATAGCAGTATCTTCACTGATTGTTGCAAAGTTTACATTTGTTTCATAATTGCCGGCTTTAGTTACAGCGATTCCATTTATAGTTACTGTAGCTGTTTCATCTTCTGGGATTGCTGTTACTTTGATATTGGTGTTGGATTCCAATGCTACCGGTTTACCGTAGTCGAGAACCATTGGGTTAAAGTCAAAGCGTTCAAGACCTTCAATATTCAAACTTTTTAGCAATGGGTTTTTACCCTGAAATGCAAACGCAATATTCCAGTCACCAGGATATGTAGAAGTTCCATCAGATTCTTTTACACTAAAACTCATATTCTTAACGGTTGCAAAATTATAGGTTTGCTTTTCTGTCTTATTACCCAAACTTTGACCATTGATATATACTGCTTCACGCCACTTTTTTGCTCGCAGTGTAAGGTCTACACTATTTGCAATAGGTGCTCTAAAAAAGAGTTTTCCACTTTGTGTTGTTCCAAAGTCAACAAGATTATACTGTGTGTTATCGTTTTGGAAGAGCCATACAGGCATTTCAGGATGTTTATCATACAAGAAAATAACATCAAAGTTTGCAATATCTTTTGTAGTAGGGTCTTCTAGAGAAAGTGTTACTTTATTGTCTAACTCATTAAGACTAAAAAATACTGCGCTAAATTCAGCAGAGGTAGTACCAGCTGTACCTGTAGTAATTGAAGCGCCAAAATCAGTTGTTGAAGTTTTATATAGGTATTCTTTGTCGAACACTATGCCCAACATACCGAGATCCATTTTACCATCAGGTTTTCCTACAATAGCTTCTAATGGATTAAGCAAGAATGCATTTTTTTCCCTGTCAAAGAAAAAGTCGCGCTGTGAAAGAAGCATTCCATTAGCGTAATCGCCGTTATAAGCAGCAGCATCTAAAGCCATGGCATCTATACTCTGTATCATCAGTTCTTTATCGCGAACGTGAACCTGCACTGAAGCCGTTTTTCCACCTCGCACTGTAGTTCCCGTGATGGTAACTGTTCCTTCACCTCGTGCTGTAAGGACGCCAGTATCACTGACTTCGCAAATGGAACTGTCGCTTGAAGTAAAGCGTACTGATTTATCAGCATTTGCAGGTAATACATTCCAGGTAAGTAGGAAAGTATCTTCTCCTGCATTATTCCACAAACATTTGTCCGGGCCTGTAATATTTAAAGAGGTCGGGTCAACAACAGTTACATTGCTCGGACAACCCAAAAAACTAGTTGCAAAATATGCGCAGAGCAACACAGCGATTGCTTTGCTAAACAATTTTTTTTGCATTACTTTTCCCCCTTGCCTATCGGCATTAAGATATTTCCTATAAATTATAACAGTGAGTAAAAAAAATGTAAATACTAAAAAAAAATTAAATATCCATAAATTAAGGAAACCTCTAAAAACGATGACAGGGCAGCGAAGCATCTCGATGCGTTTTTAGAGATTCATTTATACATTAAAAATATCATATTTGCTTAAATTCCACAGGACATAACTGAGAACTTATTACTTTCAGGCGGGTTCTTAGGGCGGAGCCCTAAGCGATGCTTTTGGAAGGGATAGGGATTCTAAGGGAAAGGGAGAAAGCATAGCCGTCTACTCAGGATGTAGACGATGCGTAAGTGCAAGAATTAAAAATAAGTGTCAAGTTGCTTAAAATCCATAGGATATAACTGAGAACTTATTACTTTCAGGCGGGTTCTTAGGGCGGAGCCCTAAGCCGCGTTTTAGGAAGGAAAGGGTTCCTAAGGGAAAGGAAACCCTTTTGCTCGGTCAAAAGGGTGTCTTTTCCCTTAGTATTAGGATGCAGAACACAATCTCTGCAAAACTTGATTTCCCAAAATATCCTCACGATAGTCTTGATTTTTTTTATAATATCTGTATAATGAGCCCCTATGATTTTTCCTCTTGAGAGTTTAATAGAATTTGATGATAATATTTATGAAATCACTTATGTTGCGACAAGGCGTGCCGAACAACTTGCGGCTCTGCAAGCGTCTAATGAAATTGACCCAAAGGTAAATATTGTGTCAGAGGCGGCGAAGCAGGTGTTTCATAAAGAGATTGAATACCAAATCGCGAGCGAAGTTTTTTAGTTGCGTTTTATGCGACGCACTCCTGCTGTGGTTATTTTTGGGGCAACCGCTTCTGGTAAAACAGACTTTGTCCTTTCTACATTTGGTGCCAATGCTCGTACACGCCTTGCTGGTAAGGCAGAAGTGATTAATGCCGATTCAATTCAAGTGTATAGCGAATCTCGTATAGCGTCCGCTGCCCCAGATACCGAGCAGTTGCGCCTTTTACCGCACCACCTTGTCGGTGTACGAAATGGCACTGAAGAGTTTTCTGTAACTGACTTTGTATCTGAAGCCGATGAGCTATGCAAAAAAATAGTGAGTCAAAACAAACTGCCTGTTATTGTTGGCGGTACGGCATTTTTTCTTAAACATTTTTTGATGGATATTCCTATTACGCCCCAGTCTGATATACAGGTGAGAAAACGCCTACAAAATCAGTTGTGCGTACACGGCGAAAAAGTGCTCTTTGATACCTTACGCAAGGTTGACCCAGTAACAGCGGCGCGTATTAACATGCATGACCACTATAGACTGGTGCGAGCCCTTGAAATATATGAAACAAGTGGACAGCCTTTGAGTAGCTTTACTGTGCCGAATACATTTCGTGCTACCTATACCTTTTTAGTGCTTGTTCTTTCTCGCCCACGCGAAATCTTATACGAAAGAATCAATAAACGCGTCGATACACTGTTTGATTTAGGTTTGGTAGATGAGGTAAAAGCCCTTGCTCGTAAGGGCTATACTACTGAAACACCCATCATGAAAGCAATAGGCTATAGCGAGTTTTTTTTGAATGATAAAACAAAGCCCGACTTTTCTGATATTGACCTTGTGCGCTCAATGATAAAACGAAATACTCGTCGCTATGCAAAACGCCAAGAAACTTTTTTTAAAACAATTCCGCATACTCGTCAGATAAACTTAGAAAATCCGAGTGAAGTCAAAACTGGTATTGAGGAAATCGAGGCATTTTTTCAAGCACATATGGTATCGTAAGCCTGTATTTTGACTAGGTTTATTGAGCCTATCTGTTTTGATGATAATGGGCTTCCGTTCGTAAATAGTGGGGTAGTATAAAAGTATTAATCGTCTGTTGTAGCAAGGGTATCGCTATAGGTTTCAAAAACAAAGCAAATATAGTGGGCTTCAAGCGTGGTTTTGGGACCTTTGGAAGTGAGATGTCGCCGTGCAAAAGCATTATTACGCCGCTCATTATACGAAAAATAAAAC
Source organism: Spirochaetaceae bacterium (assembly GCA_017453745.1). Taxonomy (GTDB): domain Bacteria; phylum Spirochaetota; class Spirochaetia; order Treponematales; family Treponemataceae; genus Treponema_B. The sequence goes on along the minus strand of JAFTEH010000021.1, from coordinate 28,190 downwards.
TGACGGGGGTCTTTTTTGTCAAATAATGATTCTTTTCCAAGTAGCTTTTCAACTTCGTGTCTGCCTATAGCGTTAATGCCTTTACGCCGCAATTCTTTGCGCAAAAAAGTAATATTTTCGTATGAAATGCCAAATAAAAATTCTTCCAATGCCATTGAAACTTCGGGAACTGAAATTTTTGCTATCATAAATTTTTGCCACATTTCATCAAGTTCCATCGAAAGCAAAAACAATTCACTTGTCCCAAGCATTGTTCCAAATACAGGTGCGATTTGTTCTCGTGCTCGCCATACCTTAGTTAAAACATCTGCAAATTTTTCAACATTGCTATCTATGCGGTATTCCCAAAGCCTTGCCAAAAATCGAGAAATATGGCGCTTGAGTTCTTTTTTAACATGTGCATTTTCTAAAATCGAAATATACACATCTTCAGCCATGAGGTTAAACATAACATTTTGCGCTACCTGTAACAATTTTTTGCTATACTCGGTGGGGAGAACATAGGATTCGGCAATATGTAAAACAGCAATAAAAAAATTAAACTTAGCGACTAAAAAGCCGCGTCCTAAAATCGACTTAGTTGGAAACGACAACTCGCGTCTATCGCTTGAAGTGTTGCACATGAGGTTTAGCAAGGTTTCCTCGTTTCGCACTGTGCCTAAAAACTCTGAAGTTTCGATAATTTGAGGGAAAGAGGACATAGAAGTGGCTAAATTCTGCAAGCCTGTAACCTTTTTTGCAATGTCCTGTATAATTTCTTCATTTTCGTCTTTGAGCCTATCGCATAATTTAGAAAGAATAGATTTTTCTGAATCATTTAATACAACGATTTCATGAGAAAAAAACTGAGTTGGCTGCTTAGTCGAAAATGTGCTTTCCATAATCAATCTATAAATTATAACCCATGTAAAAAAAAAATAAAGTACTTGACTTTTTAGAATATTTCAGTAAAATAGATAATGCGTGGTGGACGTAGTTCAGTTGGTAGAGCCCCAGATTGTGGATCTGGTTGTCATGGGTTCGAGCCCCATCGTCCACATTTTTTGCGTTTGTAGCTCAGCTGGATAGAGCAACGGACTTCGAATCCGTAGGTCGCACGTTCGAATCGTGTCGAACGCAATTTTGCTTTTTCTTCCAATTATTTTTCCAATAACTTTTTCTTAACGAAAATCAATTTCGCTCAAAATGTGGTATTTACTCTGTTGTTGGCTTATCGGGTGAGGGGTGCCTTCTGCCAATGGGTCAAAACAGTGATTCACTTCGTCATTTCGAGGACGCATAAGCGAGAGTGCTCGCCATTGCGAGCGACTTGTCTGCCGACAGGTAGAAGCGAAGCAATCTCATCGTTTACAGGCAAAAACCAGACGAAATTGTTTCGCCTCGTTTCTATATTACGGGGTAAGGACACAATGACACGAGTACTTCGTTACCTACTTCTATAGTTTTTCACAGAACACCGCCGTGTTTTTTAGAAAATTAAAAAAAATTTTAAACTTTTTTTTAAAAAATACTAAAAAACTAGTTGACATTTCGTAATATTATTGTAAAATAATAAAAAGTGGTAAAAAGTGGGATAAAGTAGGTAAAAGTGGCTAATTTGACTGGGGAATACAAAAATAATCTTGATGAAAAAGGACGCGTGAGTTTTCCTTCTAAATTGCGTGCTAGTTTAGAAGAAAATACCCTTATGATAACTCGCGGTGTCGACAAGTGTTTATGGGTTTTTCCTATGCAAACTTGGAATGAATTTTTAGAAAAGGTTATGGACCAGGCTTCACTTTTTCAAGCACAATCTCGTTCTGTTTTGCGTCGCTTGGTTGCTCCTGCACAGGAAGTAGAAATAGACAAGCAAGGGCGCATTTCGGTTCCACAAAGTTTACGCGAATATGCAGGTCTTGAAAAAGAATGTATTATTTTGGGTATTTCCAAATACTTAGAACTGTGGAGTGTAGACAACTATAATCTTTATTTAGAGGAGAGTGAAACTGATTTTCTAAAGGCGTCAGAAGCTTTGGGAAATGTCTGTTTTGGATAGTCTATGCAGATTTTTCATCGTCCTGTTTTGCTTAATGAGTGTCTTGACTTGCTTGCGCCCGAAGCGGAGCATCAGTTGATGGTTGACGGAACATTAGGCGAAGGTGGACATAGTGAAGCTTTTTTGCGACGCTTTAAAACACTCAGCATTATTGGAGTTGACGCTGATTCTAAGATTCAGAGTGTAGCGAAAGAACGGTTAAAACCGTTTGGGGAGCGCATTCATTTTATAACAAATTGGTCGGATGTTTTTTTTTCGACTTATGTTTTTGAGCAAAAACCTTCTATTATATTACTGGATCTTGGAATTTCGATATTTCATTATGAGGCAGCAGAACGGGGTTTTTCGTTTTTAGCTGATGAGCCTTTGGATATGCGTTTGAGTAATGGGCTTAAGACATCTGCAAGTGATATTGTTAATAAGCTAGCGGAAAAGGATTTAGCCGATGTTATTTTTAAGTATGGGGAAGAACATTTTTCTCGCCGTATTGCTCATAGCATTGTTGAACAGAGAAAGGTAACTCCGATTACGAGTAGCAAGCAACTGGCTGACATTATTTTTTCGGCTGTTCCTAGTAAGTATCGATATGGGCGTTTGCATCCTGCGACAAGGACATTTCAGGCAATCAGAATAGCGGTTAATGGAGAACTGGATCGGCTACCCGCATTGTTAGAATTGGCCTTTGCTACCTTAGAAGACGGTGGAAAACTGGGTGTTATTAGTTTTCATTCACTTGAAGATAGAATAGTAAAACATTATTTTCGAGAACTTTCAAAAAAGCCGATTGAAAATAATGATGGAAAGTCCTTTGCACAAAAGACAAATGTGCCGATAGTTGAAAAGGAAACTCGTTTTTTGGGAACGCTTGTAACAAAAAAAGGTGTCAAACCGAGCGAAACTGAAGTAGCCGAAAATGCACCTTCACGGAGCGCAAAATTGAGAGTTATCCGAAAAAATGGCTAGTAAGGTAAGGATATGAAAAAAGTGCTTTTGTGTTTTATGACTATTGCAATTCCTGTTTTGTTAGTTTTGACAGTTCTGCAAGCGGGGCGGTTTGGACATTTACAAAAAGAGTTGCGCGATTATAGACAAAAAGAAGATGAGTTAATAACGGGTAATGCAAAAAAAATTTCTGCTATTGCAATATTGATGAGTCCTGCACGGATTGAAAAAATCGCAATAGAAGATTTAGGAATGAAAAAGGCTTTGGCATCTGAAATTATAAGGGTGAGCCTAGAACCGAACTATGATGGGGGAATAGAAAAAAACGGTGAAACACGAGAGTGAGTGCAAAAACATTCTATTATTTTTTGATGAACTAATACACGCAACATCAGGTACTGTTATAGCCTGTGAAACGAATATGAGCGGAATTAGTTCGGTGTCACTTGACAGTAGAAACTGTGAAGCACACTCTCTCTTTATTCCACTGCGTGGAGCGGAACGGGATGGACATGCTTTTTGCGAAAGTGCTCTTGAAAACGGCGCAATTTGTTTTTTTGTCGATGAGCAATGTATTGAAAAAGGTATTGAAGATTCTCGCTGGGCTTGTACACAGAGCGGTTTATCGATTGATGCTTGGATTAAAGCACTGTGTAAAAAATATCATGCAATGTGTATCTGTGTAAAAAACACACTTATAGCACTTCAAGCATGCGCTCGTTTTTATCTGAATAAATTTCCTCGTATTTTTAAAATTGCTGTTACTGGTTCAAGCGGTAAAACTACGACAAAGGAATTGCTTTCTTGTATTATTGGAGAGCAAGAGCCGGTCATTTTTTCGGAAGGTAACTTAAATTCTGAAACTGGTTTACCGCTTTCGGTATTTAAAATAACTGACAAGCACAAGGTCGCCATTTTTGAAATGGGAATGAACCGAAAAAATGAAATTGCAGAGTTAGCAAGTGTTTTTAAACCGAACATTGCCGTCATAACAAATATTGGAACTGCGCATATTGGAATGTTGGGAAGTCAAGAGCAAATCGCTTTAGAAAAAAAACAAATCTTTTCTCAGTTTGATTCTAACGATATTGGTTTTATTCCTAAAGATAACTGGGCGAACTTTTTATCCAAAGACATTGTAGGAACAGTAATTGCTGTTGACATTGAGGCAAAAATAAAAGATTCATTTTTAGAACTGGAAGATAATGGAGAAAATGGATATTCATTTGTATACAAAAATGAAAAAGTGTCTTTTCCACTTGCAGGAAAACATAATTTATTCAATGCTGCTCTTGCGGTTACAGTTGCTGAACATCTTAATATAAAAGCACATAAGATAAAAAGTGGACTTGAAAAAGTAAATGCAGGTTTTGGGCGTTCACAAGTTGTGCATGGTGCTGTTGATTATCTTTTTGATGCGTATAATGCAAATCCACAAAGCATGGAAGCTGCTATACAGTTTTTGATTGATTTAAAGCGGAATGTAAAAAAAATTGCTATTATAGGTTCAATGTTGGAACTCGGAGAGTTTGCGTTTACAGCACATAAAAAAATAATTGAAATGATTTTACATTCAAATATTGATTTTATTTTTTTATATGGCAATGAAATTGTTAGCACATATAAAAAGTTAGAACATAGGACAAGTAATATTTTTTATTATGACGAGACTGAAACTAATCTTTTGAAAAAAAACATGACAGACATACTTGAAAATCAAAAGAGAGATGGAAACAAATGTTTTGTTTTATTAAAAGGTTCGCGAGGATTAAAACTTGAACAATTTATTTCAGTATTGGAGAGTGTAAAATGAAAATAGATTATATTGCACCTGAAAAAGATCCAATAAGTGATGGTTTTAATTTTATATTTGTGATGATTGTTTTATTGTTGGTTGGTCTTGGATTTACTGTCTTGTACTCTGGTTCACTTAGTTATGGGGATAGGTTTTTTGATGACTCTCTTTATTTTGTAAAACGACAAGCGATTAATCTAATACTAGCGATTGTCTGTTTTTTGTTTTGTGTATTTATCAAGCCAGAAACTTTACGAAAACTTTTACCAATCATTGTAATTGCAGGGTTTTTGATTATTTTATTACCATTTGTTCCAGGTGTGGGTTATGTACGCAATAATGCTGCGCGTTGGATTCAGGTATGGCGTTTCAGATTTCAACCATCTGAATTTATAAAAATTGTGATTGTTTTGTTCTTAGCAAATTTTTTTGACAAAAAGCAAGAGCAAATTGATGAACCGCTTATTGCAATTTTTCCTCCGTTCATTGTATGCGGTTTATTTATTTTTTTTGTATATCTTGAACCAGATTTTTCTACAGCAATGTTTTTAGCATTTATAACATGTGTTATGTTTTTTATTGCTGGTGTAAAGTTAAGTTGGTTTTTAAAAGGTTTAATTTGTTTTATTCCCATTGCTACGATTATGGTTTTATCAAAAGCATATCGATTAAAGCGTGTGTTAGCATTTTTGTTTCCAGAAAATGATCCGCTGGGGGATAGTTATCAAGTAAATGCTGCTATTAAAGCGATAAGTAGTGGAGGATTTTTAGGAACAGGTTTGGGAAATGGTGTTCAAAAAATTTCAAGTGTTCCAGAAATTTATTCCGATTTTATTTTTGTAGTATGGGCAGAAGAAATGGGGTTTGTTGGTGTGCTCATATATTTTTTATTGATTACTGCTTTTGCATTTTTTGGATTTAGGATTGCCCTTAATTGTAAAACTGCATTTTTAAAATATCTTTCATTTGGATCTGTTGCAACTATTATATTTCAATCTTTGTTAAATGCCGCAGTAGTTTCGCGTTTGGTTCCTGCAACAGGTATACCAATGCCTTTTTTTTCATACGGTGGTTCTTCGTTAATTACGACAATGTGTTTTTGTGGATTTATACTCAATGCATCAAAAAAGAAATATGAGGTTAGTTATGTCTGATATTGTTTTTGATAAAGTTAATTCTATTCCATATACAAAGGGTAGAAAAGTAAAACAAAAAACATTTTTAAAAAACTTTTTTCTATCTACTATCTTATTAATTCTTTTTTTGCTTTTAGCGATTGTTGGGTTTTACTATTTTATATTTATACCTAATACATCTGTAGCAAATTTTCAATTCTATGGAAATACTGTATTGAGTGAAGTATTCTTAAAAGATATTGCACATATTAAAATGGATACAAAATGGAATAAAATCGATACATTACAAATTGCGCAAAGTATTGCTAGTATTTCTATGGTTGAAACTGTTACTGTAGAAAAAAAATTCCCTGATCAAATTATTATAAACATAAAAGAGCGCATACCAGTTGCAATGACATTTGCTGAAATTGATTCTATTTCATCTCCTGTGTTAATAGACAAAAATGGGGTTCTATTCCGAAACAGCGAAATTGATATACAATCATATCCAATTATTAGTGGATTAAATTTTGAAAATTTTTCTGATGTTCTTCGCTTAAATACGCAACTCATTCAGCTATTAAATAATATTTTAGAATTACAAACTCATAACCCTCATTTACTAAATCAAATTTCAGAAATAAAAATTATTCCGAAACAGTATGGTGGGTATGAATTGGTTTTATTTCCTATTTCAAAAAATATACGAGTACGAGTGTTAGACAAACTTGATGTTGATACTCTAAAATATACCATTTTAGTTTTAGATGTTATTACTGAAATTGATGATAGTCATTTGATAGATGAAATAGATTTAAGAAGTGGTATCGCAATAGTAAGAAAGGAACATAACAATGAGTGAAGCGTTAGTTAGTTTAGATATTGGAACAAGTAAAATACGAGCAATAGTTGCTGAACGATTGCAGACTGGTGCATTACAGGTTACTGGAGTTGGTGTTGCTAATTCAGAGGGCTTGAGGCGTGGTGATGTTGTCAATATCGAAAAAACAGTTGACGGTATAAAAACTGCTATTCAAGATGCTGAATATATGTCTGGGTATGAGATAAAGGAATGCTCGGTAAGTATTGGTGGTATACATATTGAAGGTTTTAATTCAACAGGAGTTGTCCCAGTATCAGATAAACAAAAAGGGAATCGTGAAGTAGATGCCTCAGATATTGAAAATGTTATTAAATCTGCCAAGGCGGTTGAAATTGCAAGCGATAGAGAATTTATACATGTCATTCCTCAAAACTTTAGTGTAGATAGTCAGAAAAATTTAAAAGACCCTACAAATCAAATTGGTGTAAGGCTTGAGGCAAATGTCCATATCATCACGGGTTCTGGTTCTGCTATTGAAAAAATAGTGCAATGTGTAAACCGAAGTAATTTAAATGTTAGTGGAATTATGTATCAAGGTTTATGCGCTGTTCGTTCTGTGATGACAAATGATGAATCAGAACTTGGATCAATATTGATAGATATTGGTGGAGCAACTACTAATGTGGTTGTTATGAAGGGCGGTGCTCCAACGATGAGTTTTGCAATTCCAGTTGGTGGAGAGCACCTCACTAAAGATTTATCAGTTGTTGAGGGTATTCCATTTGATAGTGCCGAAAAAATAAAAATATCTGATGGTTGTTGTTGGTTGGATTTGGTTGATGATGAAGATGAAATATTAGTGGAAAGTGTAGCAGGAAAAGCTCCATCGCAAATTTCAAAAAGAAAGGTATGTGAAATTTTTCAAGTGAGAGTCCATGAATTATTTTTAATTATCAAAAATAGAATTGAACAAAACATGAAGTTAAGTGTTTTGAAAGGGAGTATCATTTTTTGTGGGGGTGGTTCTCTTTTATCAGGTATTATAGAACTTGCAACACATGTATTTGGTATTTCTTCAATTCGATTAGGGATTCCATCTACATTAGGTGGATTAGTTGGCAATTATCGTAATCCTGATTTTGCGGTTGTAGTAGGTTTGTTACTTGAAAAAAATGAATCTAAGAATATTGTTATTCATGAAAATAGGCAAGATAAAAATAAAACTTCAGTTGTAAAGTGGTTTAAGAAAAAATGGAATGATCTTTTTTAAAATATTTATGTGGATGTCAAAATTTGTTTAGTATTACTAAGCAATAAAATATTTTGTAGATATATAAAATACCCATTGGGAGGGGGACTATGGATTTTACAGTTATGAATGCAGAATCAAAAACGAATCCTGCAGTTGTAAAAGTAATTGGCACTGGTGGTGCTGGCTCAAATGCTGTCAATAGAATGATTGACGCAGGTGTGCAATTTGTAGACTTTATTGTTGCAAATACTGATGCACAAGCTTTAGAGTATTCAAAAACAAATACTAAGCTACAAATTGGTGCAAAACTAACTGGCGGTTTGGGTGCTGGTGGAAAACCTGCTGTTGGAGAACAAGCAGCAGTAGAAGATTCTGAAGCAATAAAAGCTGCAATTTCTGGTGCTAATATGTTATTTATAACGGCTGGTATGGGTGGTGGTACTGGTACAGGTTCGGCACCTGTTATTGCAAAGATTGCAAAAGATGCCGGCATTCTCACTGTTGCGGTTGTAACAAAACCTTTTAGTTTTGAAGGTCCTGCAAAAATGAAGTTGGCAGAGGAGGGAATAAAAAAACTTTCCGAACATGTTGATTCTCTTATTGTTATTCCTAATCAGCTGCTGTTAAAAATTGTAGATAAAAATACGCCGATAACAGAAGCATTTTCAAAGGCAGATGATGTTCTTCGTCGAGCCGTGCAAGGAATATCTGATTTAATACTAAAACCAGGTTTGATGAATGTGGATTTAGCTGATGTTGAAACTGCAATGCGTGGTCAAGGTAATGCGCACATGTGCGTAGGGGTTGCAAGCGGTGAAAATAGAGCCGTGATTGCAGCGACAAATGCTGTTGATAATCCATTGCTTGAAGATTCAGGAATGGAAGGTGCAAAAAATATTTTGGTTAATATTAGTGGTTCATCGAGTCTTACCTTGACAGAAGTTTCTGAAATTATGGAAGTTATAAATCAAAAGGCAGATCCAAATGTACTTATAAAAGTTGGAGCATGGCAAGACGATTCAATGGGTGATTCTATTAGTGTCACATTAGTCGCAACAGGTTTCCCCGCTTCAAATTTTTTGGAATATACAAATAGAGAAACTTCACAATCAATATTTAGTAAAAATGAAACAAACTCCATAGGGTCCGGTGATTTTATTAGTGCAAATGAATATAACTTATACAAAACGAAACAACCGATGTTGCAAGGTTTGGAAAAAAGAAATTCAGTAAATAAATCTAGTAGTCGAACTGAAACTGTGGCAGAACCCAAATCGACATTTTTATCGGATAAGAATGCCTTATATAATATAAAACTTCCATCTGATGATACAGATTTGGATTTTCCTGCATATATGCGACATAGAAATTAAACATTGTAGGTGGAGTGTGAACGATTATATCAAAAAATTTTCTGGCTACTTAATTAGTGTATGCAATTATTCAAACTTAACTGCATCGACTTATGCAGAAACTATATCTTCATTTTTTGAACTCATAGATGTTGCACCACAAGATGTGACTGAACAAGACTGTTTACATTTTGTATATGTACGCAGTAAACAAGGAACAATGTCTAAGACTATTTCAAAAGATATAGCAGCTTTAAGTTCATTTTTTGATTTTTTAATTTTTTCACATGAACGAGATACAAATCCTGTAAAAAATATTGAGCGTCCTCGTAGAGAAAAAACATTACCGCGTGTTTTATCTCAAATGGAAGTTGAAACATTGCTTAAAAATATTCCAACAGATACTGCTGGAGGTTTACGCGATGTCGCATTATTTGAACTTATTTATTCAAGTGGTTTACGGATTAGTGAAGCGATTGGTCTTTCGATGGATGATATTTTTTTTGATGAAATGTTATTAAAAGTTCAAGGTAAAGGAAAAAAAGAACGCTTGGTACCATTTGGTGATGTTGCAAAAGAAAAACTATTAAAGTACCTTGATGAAGGTCGTAATAAACTTCTAAATAAGAAGGAAGTAAATAATACAAAATATAAAGGTGCAGTTTTTTTAAATGTACATGGGAAACGCATAAGTAGAAAGGGTGCATGGAAACGATTACAAGAAATTGCAAATATTTCAGGTATACACACTAAGATACATACATTACGGCATTCTTTTGCAACTCATTTATTGTTAGGTGGCGCAGATTTAAGATCAGTACAATGCTTATTGGGGCATGCAAATATTTCAACAACGCAAATTTATACGCATATTGCTAATGATACCCTTCAAGAAGCGCATAACAAAATTTTTGATGAGGAACTATTATGAAAAGATTTTTTTTAATTATTTGTATTTTTTTTAGTTTAATTTCATGTAATAATAAAGAGGCATTAATGCGACTCCAAGAAAATGAAGAAGGCGTACAGAATCCAACAAGCATTGAGGAATTAGAGTTGGCAATTCAAAAGTATCAAAGACGAGTTGATGATATTATGCTTGCACAAAATAGAGTCGCTATATGGTACAAAATGTTAGGTACACGATATATTGATGCAAAAATGTATAAAAAGGCGGTTGATGCTTTTTTGGAAGCGCTTGAGTACTATCCTCATAATCACAATTTATATTATCAACTCGGACTTGCTGCATCACAAGTCGCCAAAATGAATGTTGGGTTTTCATTTCAAGAAAGTGAAGAAAACTATTTGTCATTAGCGATTGATGCTTATAGTAAATGCTTAGTACTTGAGCCTGAATACACAAAAGCTGCTTATGCATTATCAGTAATCTATACCTATGAAACAGGTGAATATGAAAAAGCAGTTCCTATTTTAGAGGATATTGTAAAACGCGAAAGTAAAAACTATGATGCTTTTTTTGTCTTAGGAGCAGCATACTATTTAGATGGCGATTATGTTTCGGCAAAACAATCTTATCAAAAAATTATAGACACTGCAAAAGATAAAAAAATAATAGATAGTGCAAAAAAGAATATTTTAGAATTGGAGATGCAATACTAAATATGAATGAAAAAAAATATCTTGCGTTACTAATTTCTTATCTTTTATCTTTAACGACTTTAGAAAAAATGACATTACTCAATGCAGTAAAGTCATTGGAAGATTTTTTTAACTTAAGTACAGACGATATTTCATATATTATTAAAAGAAGTCTTAAAACAAAAAAAATATCGAAAACAGATTTTGAAAAAAAACTGAATCGTGCATTACGATTAATTGATGTGTATAAAATTGATATGACTTGTATAGGTGATAGCGAATATCCTAAAGTATTACATAAGATTACTAATCCGCCATTTATTATTTTTTCGCGAGGTGCAAAAATTGATGATAAAAAAAAGATTGCCATTGTTGGCACGAGAAAACCTACAACTGAAGCTATAAAATATACTTTAGAACTATCTCGTGATATATCTAAGTTGGAATATGTTGTTGTTTCTGGATTGGCTTATGGAATTGATTCATTTGCACATCGTGCTACATTAGAAAGTAATGGAAAGACTATTGCAGTATTACCATCAGGACTTGAATCAATTTATCCGCAATCAAATTCACAACTTGCATTACGCATTTTGGAAAGTGGCGGAAGTATCATCAGTGAATATCCGCCAGGAGTTGAACCATTGAAGTATAGATTTTTAGAACGCAATAGAATAGTTTCTGCAATTTCGGAAGCAGTGATTGTTGTTGAGGCACCTGAAAGGTCTGGGGCACTTTCAACAGCTTCACATGCGATGCGACAGGGTAAACCTGTTGTTGTTCTGGAACAGCTTTTAAATTCAGAACAAAATATGGGAGCAAAAAAACTAGAAGCACATATTATTAGTTCGTTATCACAATTAGAACATGTACTTGTAAATGCTAAATCTATCAATACTGAATTATTTTTTTCTAAAGGAGATTGTGTATGAGTGAAAAAATAAAAATAGAAAAGAAAACAAAGGAAGCAATAAAAACAAAGAATACGAAAAAAAAGCAAAAATATAAACTTGTTATTGTAGAATCTCCTGCGAAAGCGAAAACAATAGAAAAGTATTTGGGTTCCAGTTTTTTAGTTCGTGCATCAATGGGGCATGTGATTGATTTGCCGAAATCAAAGTTTGGAGTTGATATAGAAAATAATTTTGAGCCTGAGTATATAACAGTGCGTGGTAGTGGAAAAATATTAAAAGAATTACAATCGCTTGCAAAGAAAAGTGAAATTGTATATTTGGCAAGTGATAATGATAGGGAAGGAGAAGCTATTGCTTATCATCTTCGTAATGCAATTTCCTCTAAAACAAATGTGCCTATAACGCGTGTCGTATTTAATGAAATTACTCCTGATGTCATTCGTTCATCAATTAAAGATTCTCGTGATATAGACGAAAGCAAAGTTAATGCTCAAAAAGCACGACGCGTACTTGACAGAATTATTGGATATAAAATTTCGCCTGTGCTTTGGGATAAAGTAAAAAACGGACTTTCTGCCGGCCGTGTGCAATCTGTGGCATTGCGTATTATTTGTGAACGAGAAAAAGAAGTAAATGATTTTATTCCTGTTGAATATTGGTCATTGGATGCAAAACTAAAAAAGAATAAATCTGAATTTTTTGCGCATCTTATCAGCTATGACAATGAAAAAATTGAATTAGCTTCTAAAGAAAAAATAAAATATATCCAAGAAACAATAAATGGAAAATCTGCTGAAGTAATTGATGTAAAAGTGAACCAAAAAACAATCAAACCGAAAGCGCCATTTACAACATCTACATTACAACAAGCGGCTGCATCGCGACTCGGATTTACATCAAAAAAAACAATGCAAATTGCACAACAACTATATGAAGGTGTTCTTGTTGGTTCATCGCGTATCGGTTTGATAACATATATGCGTACCGATAGCGTTCGTATTTCTGAAGTTGCAATTAGCAATGTGCGTAATTTTATTTCGACAAACTTCCCAGAATGTTTGCCAGAAAAACCAATTCATTATGAAACAAGTGGAAAGGCGCAAGATGCACATGAAGCAATTCGACCGACATATATAGAATATACTCCTGAATATTTAAAAGAAAATCTTAGTAGAGATCAACTACGATTATATTCATTAATTTGGGAGCGTTTTGTTGCTTCACAAATGACAAATGCAAAAACACAAACAAATAGCTATGATATAAAAATTGAAAATGCTATTTTTAGAGCAAGTTCAAGTTTTGTTGTCGAAAAAGGTTTTCAAACAGTACATAAAGAGCAAAGTGAAAAAAATGAAAAACAAAAACTTATTCCTAAATTAGAAGTTGGAGAAATAGTTACGGTATTAGATTTTCCGATTGATCAACATTTTACGCAAGGTCCATCACGATATACTGATGCAAGTATTGTAAAAGCATTAGAAGAAAAAGGAATTGGTAGACCGTCAACATACGCTCCGACAATTTCTGTTTTGCTCGATAGGTATTATATAACGCGTGAAAATAAACAATTAGTGCCTACTCAACTAGGAAAAATTATCAATGAGATTTTGGTTAATAATTTTTCAGATGTGGTCAATGTAGATTTTACTGCGAAGATGGAAACTATGTTAGATGAAGTAGAAACAAGACATGAAAGTTGGCAAGAAGTCTTAAATGATTTTTATCCACATTTGATTGAAGAAATTGACAAAGCAATGAATGATGTTCAAAGTATCAAGGGCTCATTTGATGAACCAACGGAAATTATATGTGAAAACTGTGGAAAACGAATGGTAAAAAAACTAGGTCGATTTGGTGTGTTTTTGGCATGTGAAGGTTTTCCTGAATGTAAAACAACGAAGCCAGTGCCGTTAGCAAAATGTCCGAAAGACGGATGTGATGGTGATATTGTTGCACGGCGTGGCAAGGGACGCTCAAAACCATTTTACGGTTGTACTAATTTTCCTACATGTGATTTTATTACATACTTTAAACCCATTGATTCAATTTGTCCACAGTGTAATTGGTTTTTGGTTGAAAAGTATGATAAAAAAAATGGTAGTTATAAGGCTTGTATAAATCCTGAATGTAATTATCTGCATTCAGAAACAGATTAAATATATTGGAGAAATTGTGAATAAGAATTTTGAAGAGTATTTAGTGTATATCTCAGGTTTGAAAAATTATTCTGAAAATACATTACTTGCATATAAAAATAATTTATGTCTTTTTGAAAAATGGTTAGAAGAAAATGAGGAAAATGTTTTTTTGCTAACTGGTCAAGATATTCTTAGTTTTATTGCATCACTTTCGTATAAAAATTTTTCACCTGCAACAGTAAATCAGATACTTTCGACTATACGCGGATTTTATGATTTTGCTGTGCGATTTAAAATGTGTGATCTAAATCCGACTGATACTGTAAAAAATATAAAACTTAATCAAAATATACCTGATTTTTTATTTACGGATGAAATGATTGCTTTTTGTAATAGTCCAAATGAAAATCAAAAACTTTGGGAAAAACGGGATAAGGCTTTGTTCGCCTCACTATATTCTACTGGCTGTCGTGTTTCAGAATTGATTAGTTTGAATGTTAAAGATTTGGCAAATGATTTTACGAGTGCAATAGTGTGGGGAAAAGGGAATAAAGAACGAAAAGTTTTTTTTGCACAATTTTCTGTTAGATTTTTAAAAGATTATTTAATTGAACGGGAACAGATATTAAAAACATTTCAAAAAAAAGAAAATGCTTTATTTATAAATAGGCGAGGGAATCGTTTGACGGTGAGAGGTGTTCAATATATTATAAATCGCTATGCTGAATTTACAGGTACTTATAAAAGAATAAGTCCTCATACATTTAGACATAGTTTTGCTTCAACATTATTAGCAAAGGGAATGGATATACGAATTGTTCAAGAACTATTAGGGCATGCCAGTATTTCTACAACACAAAAATACACACATGTGACATCTGAGCAGTTACGAAATTTATATCGTGATGCTCATCCGCATGGAAAAACAAAATAATAGGATTAGGTAAAAATATGAAAATACGAAGTACTACAATTTTAGCTGTAAAGCGTAATGGGAAAGTTGCTATGGCTGGCGATTGTCAAGTAACTATGGGTCAAACAATTATGAAGGGCAATACCAAAAAAATTAGAAAAATTTTTAATGGTAAGATAATTACAGGTTTTGCCGGAAGTACTGCTGATGCATTTACACTATTAGATTTGTTTGAAACAAAGGTAAATGCGTATTCTGGTGATATAACAAGAGCAGCAGTTGAGCTCGCTAAAGAATGGCGAACAAATAAAATGTATAAAAATCTAGAAGCGCTTTTATTAGTAGCGGATGTTTCTAAAATACTTTTGATTTCAGGTAATGGCGATGTTATTGAGCCAGAAGAAGATGCGATTGCTATAGGTTCTGGTGGTAATTATGCTTATGCATCTGCACTTGCACTTTTACGAAATACAGAACTAAATGCTAAAGAAATTGTGCAAAAAAGTTTAGAGATTGCAAGTAAAATATGTATTTATACAAATTCAATATTTACGGTAGAGGAACTATAATGAAAAAAGAATTAATGGATTTAACACCAAAGCAAATTGTTGCTGAATTGGATAACTATATTATCGGACAAGAAAAGGCTAAAAAGGCAGTCGCTATTGCAATGCGAAATAGAAGTCGTAGAATGAAATTAGAGCATGATGTGAGAAATGAAATTGCTCCCAAAAATATTTTGATGATAGGTCCGACGGGGTGCGGAAAAACTGAAATAGCGCGCCGTTTAGCAAAACTTGCAAATGCACCTTTTTTAAAAGTCGAAGCGACAAAGTATACTGAAGTAGGGTATGTTGGGCGTGATGTTGAATCAATTATTAGAGATTTAATGAATGTCGCTTTTGCATTAGTTAAAAGCGAAATGCAGGAAGATATAAAACTAAAAGCAGAAACTGCTACTGAAGAAGACCTTCTTGACTTGCTTTTGCCAACTCGAAAAAAACAAGGTGCTACTGTGCTACCTACATTACAGATAACGAGTTCTGATGCACAAGCTAACGAGCAAAATGTAGGGGAAGAAACAAGTGAAGAAAGCACACGAGAAAAACTTCGTGCATTACTTCGAGATGGGAAACTTGACGAACGAATGGTTGAATTATCAGTAGCCAATGAAGGCCCAAGTATGGAATTTGTTTTTGGTATGAATAATATGGAAGAATTTGCAGAAGCAACTATGTCTAAGTTTCAAGACTTGTTTTCTTCTGGTCCAAAAAACAAAAAAAGAAAGGTGACAGTAAAAAATGCAAGAGAAATTTTATACGCAAAAAATATTGACCGCTTTATAGATAGAGATGCTGTCGCTGCTGAAGCTAAAGAGCGAGTTGAACAATTAGGTATTGTGTTTATTGATGAAATTGACAAGGTTGCTGGTAAGTCAGGGCGTGGTGACGGTGGCCCTGATATTTCACGCGAAGGTGTCCAACGGGATATTTTGCCCATTGTTGAAGGCTCGCAAGTATCTACAAAATATGGTGTTATTGACACAACTCATATTTTATTTATTGCAGCAGGGGCTTTTAGTATTTCTAAGCCAAGCGATTTAATTCCTGAGTTTCAAGGACGATTTCCTTTGCGCGTAGAATTAGATTCACTTACTGCTGAAGATTTTAAGCGTATTTTAGTTGAGCCAAAAAATTCACTTACTATGCAATATAAAGAGCTAATGAGTACAGAAAATGTGAATTTGGAGTTTACTGATGAAGGAATTTTGCGCATTGCAGAACTAGCTCAAGAAGCCAATAGCACAATCGAAAACATAGGAGCGAGAAGATTGCATACACTTATGGAGTTGGTTGTGGAAGATGTTTCTTTTCGTGCGGACGAAATGACGGGTGAAACTGTCAAGATAGATAAATCCTATGTTGAGGAACGATTAAAGCAAATAGTGCAAAATCAAGATTTGTCAAAATATATGCTTTAAATGGTAGTATAGTATGAGGGTAAAAGAAAGTACTAAAGGGGTTTTTTCTGTTGCCGAAATTATGTGTGGGAGTGTTGTATGAAGTTATCGCAATTTTCTAAGACTATAGATATTTTGCATAGAGCGCTAGATGCTTCAAGTTTGCGATATACTATTAGTTCTAACAACTTAGCTAATGCAGAAGTACCTAATTTTAAACGAACTGATGTAAATTTTGAGTCGCAATTAAAACGAGCGCTTGATACTGAAAAGTATGCAAGCCAGGCATTTCAAATGAAAACCACAAATGATAGACATATAAAGTCTGAAACATATATTGATTATCGTACCGTAGAACCTCGTCGTGTTATTGATTATACGAGTACTGTAAAAGCGAATGGTAACAATGTTGATGCTGAAGAAGAAGCAATGCTCATCTTAAAAACACAAATGCAGTATCAACTTATGACACAACTGGTATCTTTTCAGTTTTCGCAAGTGAAATCGGTATTAAAATAAGGTTTGAAGGAGAATTATAATGGGACTTTTTAGTAGTATCAATATTGCAGCAACGGGAATGAGTGCTGAACGATTACGCTCTGATGTTATTTCTGATAATATTGCAAATTCTTCTACTACGCGTACACAAGATGGCGGTGCTTTTAAACGCAGTACGGTAATCCTTGCAGAAAAAAATGCTGGGCTTACATTTCGTACACCTTTTTTGCCTGCTAATTTAGATAAGGGTGTCGGTACAGGAGTTCGCGTATCTGAGATTGCAAAAGATACAAGTGAAGGAAAGTTTGTATATAATCCTTCGCACCCTGATGCTTTAACTTCAGGACCTATGGAAGGATATGTTGAATATCCAAATGTAAATATTGTTACCGAAATGGTTGACTTAATAGCCGCTTCTCGTGCTTATGAAGCAAATAGCACTGTTATTCAAGGCGCAAAAGCGATGTTTGAAGCCGCTTTGAGTATTTATAAATAAAAATAATTGGGGGAATGTATGTTGTTTACGAATACAGCAAATCTTGCGTATGTACCTTCAACGATGAGTATGCCTTCTATTGGAAGTGTTTCTGTTGATAGTGTGCGTCGAACTTTGGAGTCATCAACTGAACAAGTTGATCTTGCAACGAATAAAGTAGGAAATAGTTTTGAGCAGACATTACTTAAAGCCTTTGATGAGTTAAATAAGTTACAACTTGAACCTGCTGCTTTGAGTACACAGCAACTTATAGATCCAGATTCTGTTGATGCACATGATATAACTATCGCGATGGAAAAGGCAAGTCTTTCATTAAGCTTGGCAACAACTTTAATCGACAGAGTTGTTAAAGCATGGAATGATATTAGTGTTACAAGATAAGAGAACTTCTAAAAACTAAATGCATGTTTTTATGAAGTGTTCTGTTGTAAAATTACAGCGTTTCTATACATCGCTGTTAAATATCTCTAAAAACCGGTTGCTTTAATAAGTCATAAGGTTATTTAGATGTATCCATAAAAACTATGTTCTGTAACGAGGGGGAAAAACATGAACGAAAATGTAAAAAAATTTTTGGACAAGATTAAAGCCACTTGGAAAAAATGGTCGCTTGTACAAAAAGGTGTTTTAGTAGGTGTAATAGTAGCCTTTATACTATTATTAGTTGTGCTATTTAGAGTTTCATCAAGACCAACTATGGTCGCTGTTTTGGATACACCTATTACCGATATTAGTTTGAGGGACCGTATACAGGTGCGCTTAAATGAAGAAAATGTACATTCATCTTTTTCAGCAGATAATTTATTGTATGTAAGCGATGAGGCAACTGCTCGAAGAATGCGTTCGATACTCATTCGGGAAGATCTAATTCCCACAGGTACCGATGCTTGGGATTTGTTTGATGTAGAGCGTTGGACTACTACTGACTTTGAGCGCAATGTTAATTTGCGTCGTTCAATTATCAAAGAAGTAACTCAACATATTAAAGCACTTGACGAGGTAGATGATGCAAGTGTGAGTGTTACCATGCCAGAACGCACACTTTTCAAGGCCGATGAAAAACCCGTTACCGCAAGTGTTATCATTTTTCCAAAACCTGGTAGTAATTTATCTAGCGATAGAAAAAAAGTTGAAGGTATTCAAAAACTTGTTAAGTTTGCAATAGAGGGCTTAAGTGATGAGAACATTACTATTTCTGATAATTTTGGAAATATCTTAAATGACTTTGCTGGTATGGCCGACTTTGACCGTTTGAGTTTAATCGACAAACAACAAAAACTAATACGGCGCTCTGAGACAGAATACGAAGCAAAGATACTGAACACATTGCAAAAAATATATGGAACAGATAGGGTACGCGATTTAAATATTAAAATTGAAATGGATATGTCCGAAGTAACGGCAGAAACATTGGAGTATCTTCCTTTTACACGCCGTTCCGATAATCCAGATACCGTCTACGATGATTCAGAAATTTTTGATTCAGTCACCTTGTCATCAGAAACTGCATCGACTACTTGGCAGGGTACTGGTTTTAATCCTGAAGGGCCTGCAGGTACAGAGGGGCAAACACCTCCTGCCTATAAAGATACAACAAATATTGCTGGTCTTTCTACACAGACGATAGTTAAGACAAATCAAGCGGTCGGTGAACGCCGCACATCAGAAGTAGTGAGTCCCAAACTCGGACGGCGAACTGTTTCAGTAAACATTGATGGTACATGGCGAAAACTGCGCGATGAAAAAGGTAATTATATAATCAGTAATGGAATGATTGAGCGAGAATATGTTCCGGTTCCCGATGCTGAATTACGGTCGGCAGAACTTGCTGTTCGAGATGCAATAGGTTATGATGCTAATCGTAATGACTCGGTAACTATTACTAATATCGCTATAGATCGAATGAGCGATTTTGAAGCAGAAGATCGTGCATATTTTGCAGCTATACAGAGACGAAATATTATTTTAATTTCACTCGCTACGCTTGCTGTTATCTTGTTTATTTTGATACTTTATCGTATTATTACAAGAGAACTTGAACGAAGACGACGCTTGCGCGAAGAAGAAGCATTGCGTAAAGCACAACTAGAACGGCAACAAGCAATGTGGGAAGCAGATAGCGGAAAAATAGTAAGTATTACCGCTGAGGAACGACACCGAATGGAATTGCAAGAAAATGCTATAAACCTTTCGCGCGAACATCCTGAAGATGTTGCGATGCTTATTCGTACCTGGTTGATGGAGGAATAACATGGCTGTAACACCTGTAGAAAAAAAGAGCGGAAAAAAAGGTAAGGATATTAAGTCACTGACTGGACGGCAAAAAGCGGCTATCTTTTTGGTTTCAGTTGGTTCAGAGATTTCTGCAAAGGTTATGGAGCAGTTGCGTGAAGATGAAGTTGAAAAACTCACCTTTGAAATAGCGCGACTTGAAACGATAGAACCTGAAATCAAAGACCAAGTACTGCAAGAGTTTCAAGACTTAATGGCGGCGCAAAACTTTATCACCACTGGTGGTATCGACTATGCTCGTGAACTTCTTGAAAAATCATTTGGTAGTCAAAAGGCGATTGAAATTATTAACCGGCTTACCAGTTCGTTGCAAGTGCGCCCGTTTGATTTTATACGGCGAACCGATCCTTCGCATCTTTTAAACTTTATCCAACAGGAACATCCGCAAACGATAGCTTTGATTCTGGCATACCTCGAACCTGCAAAAGCTTCAAACATTCTGCAAAACTTGCCATCTGAAATTCAAAGTGATGTTGCACGGCGTATTGCTACGATGGATAGAACAACGCCAGAAGTTTTGCGTGAAGTTGAACGCGTTCTTGAAAAGAAACTGTCTACTGTTTCTAATGAAGACTATACAACTGCTGGTGGGGTTGACAGTATAGTAGAAATTTTAAACCTTGTTGATAGAGCATCCGAAAAGTCAATTATCGAATCGCTTGAAGATGAAGATCCTGATTTAGCTGAAGAAATTAAAAAGAAAATGTTTATCTTCGAAGATATTGTTATGCTTTCAGACCGAGATATTGGCAAAGTTTTGCGTGAAGTAAATACAGAAGAACTTTCTAAAGCTTTAAAGCAAGTTGACACTGAAGTTCAAGATAAAATATTCCGAAATATGTCTAAGAGAGCAGGTACTATGTTGCGTGAAGAAATGGAATACATGGGACCGATTCGAATTAAGGATGTCGAGGAAGCGCAACAAAAAATTGTTTCGATTATTCGGCATCTTGAAGACAAAGGTGAAATTGTTATTGCCCGTTCTGAAGAGGATGAACTTGTATAGAGAAACCCTCTCGTATATATGTTGGGCTTAATTTTTGTGAGTATCTTTTTGTGCTCTGTTTACATGACAAAACTAAAAGGGATACTCACAACAATTTCAGACGCTCGTAAATGTATTGGAATATAAGAAACTTATTTGGAAAACGCATGGTTTTTATGAGTTTCGTATTTTTCAAGCTAAAGCAAAAAACGAAAGTTTATGAATAGCTGTAGGGTGCATCTAACGATGAGAGTTTGAAGTCTTGGAATTATAAGATTTCTCCCTATAATAAAAGGTGGTAGTATGGCAAAGAGCATTTATAAAAATTTTGAAACAAAACCAAATATCGAAAGTTATGCAATTTCTCTAACGAAAGATTTTTCCCCTCAAGAAGAAGTTATTGAAATAAAAGAAACGGCCACTTATACAGGTCCTACTATTGATGAACTGAAACAAGAAGCGGATGAATTTAGAAGGCAATTTGAAATTGAAAAACAAAACTTACTCGCTCAGGCACAGGCCGAAGCAGACAAAATTATCAAAGATGCTGAAACTGCTGCATTTAGTGAAGTAAAAAAGCAAACTGATGATGCGCAGGTTGTAAACCAAAAGGCACTTGACAATGCCAATACTATTTTAAGTGATGCCGAAAAAAAAGCAGCGACTATCGTTGAAGAAGCCGAAAGTGAAAAGGCGGCAAAATTAAAAGAAGCCTATGACGATGGGTTTAATCGCGGGCGTGAAGAAGGTTATCGTGAAGGTGAGCTAGAAGTAAATCGCCTTATAGACCGTATGCATGTTATTATCAATAAAACGATGGATCGCCGTCAAGAAATTCTTTCGGAAACGGAGCAGCAGATTGTGGATTTGGTTTTACTTATGACTCGCAAAGTTGTCAAGGTTATTTCTGAAAATCAGAGAAATGTTGTCGTGTCGAATATTGTCCATGCGCTACGAAAGGTAAAAGGGCGTGGAGATGTCACTATTCGGGTTAATCTTTTGGATGTGGCATTGACAACCGAACATACAAAAAACTTTTTATCTGTTGCCGAAAATGTTAATAATATTACTGTTGTCGAAGATTCTACTGTTGATCCGGGTGGTTGTATTATTGATACTGATTTTGGAGCGATTGATGCTCGTATTTCGTCACAGCTTAATGAACTTGAGCAAAAGATTTTGGAAATCAGTCCGATTAAAACAAAGTTAAAAACGGGCGGTAGCATCTAGGTTAGTCTCAAAAATAAGGCGCTTGTGTACTCATCGATTACTGAAAAACTATGCTGCGCATATTAGTATTTTTTTTGCTTAAGAACTTGCCTTTTTTGTAAAAAAAATTATAATGCATTCGTCAAAAGACCCTATTGAATTGATAGTTTATTTTTGAGGTTATACTATGAAACAAGAAGATATAAAAGAACAAAAAACAATTTCTGAAAAAATAGATGCTTTTTTTACAAAAAATAGAAAAATAGCTCTTATTGCTCTCGCATGCGTTGGACTCATTATTGCTGCTGTTGTTATTTCTGTTATTATTGTTGATTCAAGCAATAAAAAAGCGATTGCTCAAGTTGAAAGTATTATATATGACTTTGAAACTTTTAAGTCCGAAAAATTAACCAATGCTTTGGATTCGCTGACCGATGAAGAAAAACGCTTGCTTTCGGAAGAAGCCCAATCTGTTATTGAAAAACTAAGTCCATTTCAATCTAAAAACAACTATGCAGGATTTATGGCTAACCAGCAAATTGGCGATATTTACTTTGGTAATGGCGATTTTGAAAAAGCCTTAGAAGCCTATGAAAAAGTTTCTTTTTCTGAGAATACATATATAGCAGGGGTGGTGAGTTTTAATGCTGCTTCGTGTGCTGATGAATTATCGCAGTTTGAAAAAGCCTATACTTATTATACGAAAGCAAGTACTTGTAAAAACTTTCCATTTAAGGAGCGTGCACTTTTTAATGCTGCTCGTGTCCAAGAATCTATTGATAAAACAAAGGCTCTCTCCGTATATGATATGCTCGTTCGTGACTATCCAGATAGTGAATGGGGTTTATTGGCAAAAACGCGTATTATTGAACTAGGCTTATAGTGGTTTTTGATAAAAAAAAATATAATATTCTTTTATATCTTTTTTTTAGTTTTTTGATTTTTTCCTGTGGTTTGGACTCTATTCCATATCTCGAAAAGCCGCTTTTTACGCATATACAAAATGTCACTGACAATCAATACCTTGAGTTTGGAACATCTGATGTTGAAAATCAGGCTTTAGGGGGATGGTATCGTGGGTTCACTGTTTTGTATAGGATTTACGCTACGAAGGAAGCCTGCGAAGCGGATATTGCATTAATTGAGCGTCAAAATACTTCGCAACCGTATAATGTAGCAACATGGCTTCAAAACACGAAAGGTTATCACTTTTTGAAACGCGAGCCAGCGACTAGTACTGGTGTACTTGTACCACCCGCTTCTCATAATCGTACAGTGCGTATACGACTCTTTGACTATGGTACTGAGTTAAAAGGACTGTATATTGATAATATGAATGAAGCGCAAGTGAAACGCGATGACGATGACAACTCAGACTTTAGTATTATAAACTTAGCCGTGGATGTTTCTGCTCAAGATGCTCCTAGCGATGTCCAACTCGTTTCTTCCCAAGATACTACTTTAGGCACCGACATTGAATATCGGTATGTGGCATTTTTTGCAGTTACACTTGGTCTGGATACTCACTTTTCCCCTCTCTATTCTGAACTTCTCAGTTTGGGTTGGATTGAACTCCAATAGGAGAGCCCTATGCATTCTCCTGGAAGAGCAAATTCACATAGGTAAACCGCTAAAACTTTTAAAATAGTGCATTTTACGAGCGCCGTTTTATAAACTGTAGATACTCAAATAGGGGCGCATAATCTTTTTGTTTTTCTTCCATAGGGCAAAAGGTCCGAAACGGGTAAAAAGTGGGGAAAATCTGTAGGTGTAGGTGCGTATCATCTATAGTCACTATGGCCCTGACTGGTTTTGAATGATGTATAAAAAGTTTTACTGTATAGGAGCCGTGATGCGGTATAACCTGCAAAAACGAACTACGCTTAAAAAAATAGCCGTCTGTATTGGTGTATGTATAAGGGATACCTTTAATGTCGAGCATAAACGGGTAGCCGAGTAATTGTTTAGCCTCTAGACAGTTGCCTGCTCCTATATGGGTGCGGATGCGCGAAGAACTTACTGTTTCCCCCTTTGTTTGTACCGGCATAATGCTTATAAGCTCAAAATGATACAGAGTACTCAGTTTTTGGATTTCTTGTACATTGGTTTTATGTTGGTATCCGCAGGCAAAATCTGCTCCTACACATAGTTTTTTGAGACCGAGCGCCGTATGTAGTATGTAAAAAAAGTCCTCCCCACTTGTTTTTGCAAAATCTTCTGTAAATTCTATTAAAACAATAAAGTCAAAACCCATATCCTTAATACATGCACATTTTAACCGCGTGCTTAAAATATCGCCTTGGTATTCAGTCGCTAGGCTACTTTTTGTGGGGCGTACAAAGGTTATAAGCCCAGCCTTCATCTGAGAGGAATAGGGAACTTTTTTTTTCTTTTTTTCGTTTAAGACACATGTGCATAACTTTTTATGTCCTCGGTGTAGCCCATCGAACGAGCCAATGGTTATTGCTGTTTCTCTATAGAGTGGCCGTTTTGCTTGACAGGCTCCCAGTACTGAATCCCACGATAAAATATCCATAGTGTAATGATTGTATTGTAGTAAACTTGGACTTAAAAAACAAGCAAACTAAAAGATAAAAAGTTTTGAAAAAAAAACTAAAGGATATTGACACTCACTACATATAGTGGTATAATTGGTTATATATTTTATATAAACACTATATATAGTGATTTAATAGTATATAACTATAGTTTTAAGGAGATAATTATGAGAGACCTTTCGCAAATTCAAGCCGATATTGATCAGGTTAAGGTCGATTTGGCAAATGTACATGGCAACGAAGCCGAAGTATATACTCGTATTGTAGGGTATTATCGTTCTGTCCGTAATTGGAATAAGGGTAAGCGTGACGAGTACAATAAAAGAAAACTCTTTGAGCTTTCTTGTTCTCGTACACAGTCTGCAGGATCACAAACCGAATACAATACCAAACAGGATATGCCACAGACTCATATTGTCAGTATTGAATTGTTTACAAAAAAAACATGCCCGAATTGTCCTGCCGTTATTGATTTTTGTAAAAACCTCAATGTTCAACTCACAACTTGTAGCGTTGAAACGCCTGAAAATGAGCAGCGTGCAAAAGAAAAGGCTGTGCGTTCAGCGCCTACGGTGATTTGCTATGATAGTGATGGAAAAGAAGTTGTGCGTGCATATTCTGTAGAAGATTTGCAACATATTTTTGTTTCAGAGGCTATCGCATAATAAAACGAGTGTCGTATGGACATTGGAGAAAGTCGGGTCGGGCTCCTAAAAACAACCCTTGTCAATTTTCCGGGAAAACTAGCAACAGCGGTATTTTTGCCTGGCTGTAATCTTCGTTGTGGGTATTGTTATAATGGTGAGCTCGCCTGTGCCGATGTGTTTGGGCAAACATTAGTCAATTCTGAAAATGAATATATTTGTCTGTCCGAAGTTTTTGAGCACTTAAAAAAGCGGCGAAAACTGCTTGATTCATTGGTGATTTCTGGGGGCGAGCCAACTATTTCTCCGCTATTACAAGAGCTCTTGCGTGTGGCATGTTCACTTGAATATTCAGTAAAACTAGATACTAATGGGCTTTTTCCTGAAAAACTTGAAACAATTTTTAAGGCTGATACAAGTAGGTGTATTACCTTTGTCGCACTTGATATAAAAACAGCACCGACTCGGTATCAAGAATTATTGCCTTCAAGTGAAAGAGGATTTTGTGTTGATTTTTCTGAACGATTACAAAAAACCGTACACTTATTATCTCGTTTTGAAATTGAAAAAGATTTAAAAGTAGAATATCGCACCGTTTTAGTTCCCAGTCTTGTTGGCTCTGATGAGATCGAAAGCATTGCTCGCTTGTTACCAGAACATGCTGATTGGAAATGGGCACGCTTTGTACCAACGCACTGTTTAGATCCTCGTTTCACAAATAGTACCCCATATACCGAAGATGAACTTTTACGCTTATTGCAACACGCAAAACAAATAATCAAAAATGTCAGCCTGAGGTAAGTAAAAACCAAAGCAATAAATACTCATTTGTGTGGTGTGTGTATTGTAGATTTTCTAAAAAAATCGCTACCGATAAAAAGGCTAGTAAGATTTTCCTGTGTTTTGTACCGTTCTGATATTGCATCAAAGCGGTGTAAAACCGTGCGTTCGCAATAAAATGAGAACGCACTAATCAAAAAGTTAAAATATGCAGTCTGTACTGATGCGTATTTTAACTGCTTGGTTCCTACACCGCTTTGCGTAATATTACAATAAGCGACAGCCTTACAAGGAAGAGAAAGGCTGTTATAGCTTATCACTTGAAAGTTAAAGGTCAGCCTTGTATACAAAACCGTTTGTTTTAGACAAGGGTTTCGACAGGCACATATTCAAGTCCAAAGGCTTCAGCAACTCCTTGGTATGTACACTTGCCCTTGCAGGTGTTGGCACCATTTGCTAAATGCTTATCTTCTTTAACAGCGACATCAAACCCCTTGTCAGCAAGTTTTAAGCCGTTCATCAAGGTTGTATTTGTCAATGCTATTGTTGAAGTTCGTGAAAGCGCACCCGGCATATTTGCAACACAATAGTGGACAATGCCGTCTATGATAAAGCAGGGTTCCGCATGCGTTGTCGGTCGTGTCGTTTCAATACAACCACCTTGGTCAACAGCTACATCAACAATTACTGCACCCGGTTTCATAACTTTGAGGTCTTCTTTTTTTACGAGTTTTGGTGCTTTTTTACCAGGGAGCAAAACAGCCCCTACTAAAAGGTCTGCTTGCGCAATAGACGAAAGGATATTTGCACGACTACTGTATAGGGTTTGTATACGGCTACCGAAAATATCATCAAGATAAGCAAGGCGCTTTGCACTAATATCCAAAATCGTAACATTTGCTCCCATACCAACAGCAATTTTACAAGCATTCGTTCCTACATTTCCACCACCCAATAT
This sequence comes from Spirochaetaceae bacterium, assembly GCA_017453745.1. GTDB lineage: Bacteria > Spirochaetota > Spirochaetia > Treponematales > Treponemataceae > Treponema_B. The sequence continues at coordinate 923 of JAFTEH010000021.1, read as the reverse complement.
GACAACATTTGCTTTGGGAACACCAGGGACACCTGCAAGCATAACCCCACGCCCACCGTATGTTTTTTCGAGGTACTTAGCACCCTCTTGTATTGACATACGACCGGCAATTTCACTCATGGGTACTAAGCACGGCAAGCCGCCAGCATTATCGGTAATTGTTTCGTATGCTATGCTATCAGTGCCTGCTTTTAAGAGTGCTTCTGTTAAAGGCTTATCAGCAGCCAAGTGCAAATAAGTATACAATAACAAGCCTTTTCTCAAATATTGGTATTCGCTTTCGATAGGTTCTTTTACCTTGACAATCATATCGGAAGAATCCCATACTTCTTTTGCACTTGCAATTATGGTAGCTCCTGCATTTTTGTATTCTTCATCTGAAAACGAAGAGCCTTCGCCTGCTCCCTTTTCAATCAAAACCTTATGACCATGTTCGATGTATGCCCGTGCATCATCTGGAGTCATACCAACACGAAATTCGTTATTTTTAATTTCTTTTACAACACCTACTTTCATGTGTTTATCCTTTAAAAACTATAAAATACTTTCAACTGTGTTACCTGTGAAAGTAATGTACTATGGTATATAAGTTATGAAAAAAATCAAGATGAGGATGATGAATAGTAATTGGAAATCAATTTTTGCAGAGATAGTTTTCTGCACCTAAATACTAAGGGAAAAGACACCCTTTTGACCGAAGCAAATGCACTTTGAAAAAACATCCTTGTTTTTTCAAAGTGGCCGAGAATTAAAAACAAATTCTTTTTAATTCTCGCACTTATGCCCCGTATACATCGTGTATACGGTTTTGCTTGTTGGTGCTTTCTCTTAGAATCCCTTACCTTCCTAAAACGCGGCAATGCTAACCAGTTGCGTAATGGATTTAAGCAACTGGCAAGTTGGCATTTAGGACTTAAGCCAAC
>JAFTEH010000020.1 GCA_017453745.1 Spirochaetaceae bacterium | reverse complement strand
ACGGGTTCTTTAGGGCTCAAGTTGGTTTAAGTCCTAAATGCCAACTTGCCGTATTCCCGCGTTTTAGGAAGGAAAGGGTTCCTAAGGGAAAGCACCAACAAGCAAACCCGTCTACTCAGGAAGTAGACGGTGTGTAAGTACGAGAATTAAAAACATTAGATTTGCTTAAAATCCATAGGGCATAACTAGGAACTTATTACTCTAAGGCAGGTTCTTAGGGCGGAGCCCTAAGCGATGCTTTTGGAAGGGATAGGGATTCTAAGGGAAAGGGAAACCTTTTGCTTCGAACAAAAGTGTGTCCCTTTCCCTTAGTATTTGGATGCAGAAAACAATCTCTGCAAAACTTGATTTCCGTGCTCATGCTCTTTTTTTGACAGAATGTGTACTTGAAATTCAGTTAAAAAGATATTATAATCACAACTGATTTTGTCGCTAAGATTTTAACGGAGGAAATATGGCAAATGTAAGTATTAAGGGAACAAGTTATGTGCTTGTTCATGCCCCAGATCTATTGATACATAACGGTTCTAATCAAACAGGGGCGAGGGAAGTTGCTGACTTAAGCAATAAGGATGACCCAAACACTGCTTTTTTAGCAGCAATCCCTTCTAAATTGCGTTCTTATGAAGATGTGGTAAATTATCCACCAAATCAAGTATATATTGGTAACATGAAACCGAGCGATTTAGAAGCGCTCTCAGAACCATGGTATGAAAACCAAAAAAAAGCAAATGCATTAGGTGTTTTTGGTGAAATTTTAGGCGAAAAAGAATTTTACTGCTTGATGAAACATGCAGATGTTTTTGATTTGGTTATGCTTTCTAAAAATTTTGTTACTGAAGCAAAGGGCTTAGTGGAAGCACATCCAATTATGAAAAATCAAGGCATAGTTCTTGGCGATGGTTTTGAAGAAGCAGAAATTAAAAAACTCGTAGACGCACATCAAGCAGAAGGCTTATATTACGGAGATGTCCTTTTAGGTTGTGTAAAACAAGCCCATGCCACTGACGAAAACTTAAGTGCGCATACAATGCTTGAAAACCTTGCAACAAAGGCTTCGGGTATTTTGGCTGCTTGGCACATGGCACGGCAAGAAGGTATTGACATGGCAAGCATTGATTACATCATTGAATGCTCCGAAGAAGCTGCAGGCGATGTAAACCAACGCGGTGGGGGCAATATTGCAAAAGCGGTTGGTGAAAAATCAGGCTGTGTAAATGCTACTGGTTCTGATATTCGCGGTTTCTGTGCTGCTCCTGTTCATTCTATTGTACATGCTGCAGCTTTAGTAGAATCTGGTATCTTTGATACCGTGTTAGTTGTTTCAGGTGGCTCGGTTCCAAAGCTTGGTATGAATTCAAAAGACCATGTAAAAAAAGACTTACCTATTTTAGAAGATGTGATTGGTGGCTTTGCTGTCGTCGTGGGAAAAAATGATGGTAAAAACCCTGTGATTAACACAAGCGTTATTGGAAAGCATAATATTTCTTCGGGCTCATCACCGCAGGCTGTTATGTCGGTTTTAGTCTATGACCCACTCAATGCTAACAATATTAAATTAACCGATGTAGAAAAATATTCACCGGAGTTGCAAAATCATGAAATCACTGCTCCTGCTGGGGCTGGAAATGTTCCTGAAGCAAATGTTAAAATGATTGCCGCTTTGGCTGTTATGAAAGGACAACTTGACAAACCGAGCATTAATGATTTTGTAAAGCAACGGGGAGTTGTCGGTTTTGCTCCGACCCAAGGACATATTCCATCGGGTGTTCCATTTTTAGGACATGCTCGCTTGGATATGCTTGAAGGAAAACTTAAAAACACCATGATTATTGGTAAGGGAAGTTTATTCTTAGGGCGTCTTACAAACCTCTTTGACGGAATGAGCTTTTTAGTTGAAGCAAATGATGGCACTATGCAATCAGCAACTTCAAGTGCAACCGATGAAGCGACAATGAAAAAGATCGTAGCTGATGCAATGCGCAGTTTAGCAGCAAGCATCTTGGAAAAATAGGGGGAGCATAAAGTGAACGAAAAAGAAAAACTTGCGTCCCTTTTTTCAAGCCTCGCAGATGCTGTCGAAACTGGTTCCTTTGGTGAAAAGTTTCCTATCGGCTTAACTATTCCTGGTAGCGAACATGGCGAAGAAGAATTAGTAAAGGCTGCAATCCTTGCACAATCTACACAAACCAATATTGAAGTTGTGCTTATAGGTGGTAAAGCAATTTCTGGTTTTAAGCATTATCCTGCGAGCACCTTAGAAGAAGCGCATGCTCAAATGGACACATTACTAGCCAATGGCACCATTAAGGCAAGTGTTACCATGCACTATAATTTCCCAGTAGGCGTTGCCACAGTAGGCAAGGTTATTACGCCGGGTCGTGGCAAAGAAATGATTCTTTCGAGTACCACAGGAACATCCGACACAAATAGGTATAAGGCAATGCTTTTGAATGTGATTTCAGGTATTGCAGTAGCGAAAGCTAACGGAATTGCAGATCCTACTGTTGGGTTATTAAACATTGACGGTATCGCCTTGATAGAAAAAGCTATCAATAAACTTAACGAAAATGGCTACAGGGTGCGTTATGCCGAATCAAGTAGGGCAGACGGCGGTGCTCGCATGCGTGGTAATGACCTTTTACAGGGCACTTGCGATGTAATGGTTTGCGACACCTTAACGGGAAATCTTTTAATCAAAATGTTTTCTTCGTTTTTGACTGGTGGAGATTATGAAGCACAGGGTTATGGCTATGGACCGTGCGTGGGTGCTGGTTACAGCCAAGTAGTAGGCATTGTTTCAAGGGCATCGGGCGCTCCTGTAATTGCAAAGGCTTTACAGTTTGTAGCTCAATCGGTGCGTGGCAACCTTGCAACAATATATGCCGAAGAACTTGCTAAGGCAAAAAAGGCAGGACTTGACGCATTACTTGAAGACATGCCTGGAGCAAAACCAGTTACCAGTGCAAGTGAAGAAGTAAAGATGCCTCCTAAAAAGACAGTAACCGAAGGTATTGCAGGTATTGATGTTATTGAAATAGAAGATGCGTGCAAGGAACTTTGGAAAGCTGGTATTTATGCTGAAAGTGGTATGGGTTGTACAGGACCGGTAATTTTAGTAAGCGAAGAGGATCACGCTAAGGCGGTAGAAATCGTAAAAGCGGCTCATTACATTTAAGAATTAAAAAAAAGCCCACTTCTGTTTAGTGGGCTTTTTTCTTATAAACTTTTAAAAATCAAAAAGAGATTGACACAAGATTACTTTTTTGCTACCATACTAGGACAATGCAGACGATTACGACTTTACAAATAAATAGATTTTACGATTTATACAAAAATCTTAATATAACATTCACAAAAGACGCAATGCTTGCCCTTAGTTTTAAGCCTGAACAGGTTATGGTAAGATGTGGTGGGCAACAGTGCTCCTGCATTATAAATTCGGCATCAATGACTCATGCAAAGATTATCTGTGAAGCAAAGCCTGAAATTATAAAAAACTTTCAGGATTATAGCAACAATGTGAGTTTGAGGTTTGTATTTCTAACTCCTGATGGAAAAGATACCGTAGCATTTTTTGTTTCATCAAAAGTAAATACAATTAGTGCGGTTGAAGCAAAAAAGTCTCAACTTATTTTAGTTTCATTGGAGTATACACAAAAGGCCCCTGATGATTTAATCGAAAAGTTGGGTTTTGTTTTGGAATCTAATATCAATGCCACACGCCGAAAATCTGAACGACTCGTACTCACTGATGAATCAATACACAAAATAGATTTGGTTTCGCGCGAAGCTTTTATATTTATTCAAAGTATTCAGCGTCGTTGTATTTTAATAGACATTTCATTTTCGGGTGTCAAGTTGGTGCTTGTCGGTATTGCGAACTTTTTAGTCGGACAAGAAGCGACCGTTAAGTTTGATTTTGAATCCCCTCAAACAACTATTGGGGTTAAGGGAAAGATTATTCGTGCCGAGCATATTGATGGGCGAAAAGACTTAATTGCTATCGCAATTGGTTTTCACGAAAATGAAATTCCGCTTATCTATAAGGTGCATTTAAATAAGTTTTTCTCACAGCATAAAATCGCCGTTTCAACTGAAAAATCAAATACTCAAAAGTCAGAAACGACAAAGCCGTCTGTCAAGTCTGTAGAACAAGAATCTTAAGGAGTAGGCCGTGTCAGACCAAGATATTTTTTTTGTGGAAATTCCGAAAGACCATTCGCTTGCGCTCCTTTTTAAAAAGGAATTTCCTGATTTTACTACGGATATTCCACTTCCGTTTTTACCGCTATTAGAACCAGAGGAACAAAAAGATAATGCAGTGGCGCATGATACAAAGGCAGCGTTAACTTCCGAAATGATTATAGCAGGATTAACAGTGCTTTTTGCATTTTATCGGGAGCATCCTCATTTTGAATATTATCGTTCACTCTTTTTAGCTTTGAAACCAAAAGCGAAAACGGAACTTATTTCAGTTGCTCTTTTTCAGTTGAACAATTTTGAATTTGAAGAAAGTTTGTTGTTACTAAAAACGCTAGAAGGGCTTTATCCCAATGACCCTGTTATTTTAGTGCATATCGCTCAGGTTTTTGAAAGCCGTGCTGAATTTTACGAGCGCTCTGACCTCATACAAGATGCACGAGCGCAAGAGCAACTCGCGGAAAGCTACTACACTGAAGCTGTTTTAGCCGAGCCTCCATTACCGCAAACTTTTTTTTCGGCCGCTTTTTTTTATCTTAGCCAAAAAAATTATGCCAAGGCGCGTACCCTTTTTAACACATACATAAATCTTGAAACGGGAAAGTCTGAAGAAATACGCTACAAAAAAAAGCAAGTTCTTGCCATTATCAAAAATATAAATGAACAAGAATTGGACGACCTTGCCTATGCTGATGCTATAGCCTTTATACGCAATGATGAAGATGAAAAAGCACTTTCACGGATACACGACTTTTTAGCCGAGCATCCAAAATCTTGGAATGGTTGGTTTGTGCTTGGCTGGGCACTGCGAAAACTTGGGCGGTTTACGGATGCCGAAAAAGCCTTTTTGACGGCGCTCGAAAATGGCAAAACGCAAAAATCCCTAGAAATAGAGGATGCGTATTCAGATATTTGTAATGAATTATCTCTTTGCTCTGTTGCAACTAAAGAATATGAAAAGGCTAAAAACTGGCTTTTGTCTGCTTTTGAACGAGATACTGAAAATATAAAGATTATTTCAAACCTTGGAATGGTGTACTATTATGAAGGGGATTTTGAAATGGCAAAGGGTTTTTTTAATACCGTGCTCACCTTACATGAAGACGATGTAACGGCTCGGACAATGCTTGAACGCATAAAAACAGAAAAAGAGCAAAACTGAGTTTTCGGTGTGTCCTCTGAAAGTTTTTGTTTTAGGCTTTTATTTTTCTCATATTTTTATATAATGACTCTTACTCTATAAGGAATGATTTTTATGGAATTGGTATATACAGGAAAAACTAAAAATGTTTATAAACTTCCGAATGGAAATTATCAACTCGTGTTTAAAGATGATGTTACCGGTGTGAATGGAGTGTTTGACCCGGGCGCTAACCATGTTGGATTACAGATACAAGGGGCTGGTCTTGCTGCTCTGTCATTGACACAATTTTTTTATACAAAGCTCAATGATTTTAATATCCCAACCCATTTTGTTTGTGCGGACCTTGATAAGGGTACAATGGAAGTACTTCCTGCTACACTTTTTGGGCGAGGGCTTGAAGTTATTTGTCGTTTTCGGGCAGTTGGTTCTTTTTTGCGTCGTTATGGTGCGTACATTGAAGAAGGCGCCCCGCTTGATTCCTTTGTTGAGTTCACTTTAAAAGATGATAACCGAGAGGACCCACCTATTACAGAAGAAGCCTTAGTTCAACTGGGTATTATGAATCGGGAAGAATATGCGACAATTGTGCAATTAACAAAAAAAATTGCTCATGTTGTAAAAGATATTCTCGCACAAAAAGGGCTGGAATTATACGATATAAAGTTTGAGTTTGGGCGTATTGGTACCGATAAAAACTTAGCTTTGATTGATGAAATTTCTGGTGGAAATATGCGTGCATATAAAGACGGTACATATGTTGACCCTTTAACAGTTGCAAAAATTATTTTAGAATCATAATGTTTCAAGAAAACACAAATAACTTGCAAGATTGGCAGGACGAAACTTTTCAACGATGTTATGAGGAGGAGTCTGCTTTTTTACGCCGCCAAGTTGATAATGGAAAATTATCCTGTTCAGATCTTGAAGCAACACTTAACTCTTTGTACATATCTGACGATAACAATCTTGAGGGGCGTAGTTTAGTGATGCAGCTATCGCTTTCTGCGTCCATCGCAGCCTATGAAGCGGTTATCGCCTCATTAAAAGAAAACAGGTGATATAGTGTACTTGCTGTTTTTTAGTATACGGCAATCTTTGCCATACATTTGTGTGCGTATATCATATCCATTTAAAAATGGAATAAAACTATTGACAAAGGAATTAATTTCGCAATAATAGCGTGTAAAAATATGGAAGAACAGTTCTTTATAAAAAATACTGAATCAAATGTTTCGCTTACGAGTGAACAAAAAGTCCATCTTAATCGCAGGGGAAATGAATTATTTAACAGTGGTGATATTATGGGTGCTGCGCGTATTTTTGTTACAACTGGCTATTCCGATGGACTAACGAGAATAGGGGATCATTTTTTTCAAAAAAATGAAAAAATAACTGCTTTGAAGTATTACACATTAGCAAAAAATAAAACAAATGTTGATGTACTTGTACAAGAATTGACAAGTGTTATTCGACTAATGCTCAATTAGAGGTTATGTATGTCAGATAGAATAAATAATAGTATGGATATTGATGAACCCATATTGCCTGAACTTTCGATGGTTTTTGATTTTGGAGATGTGGCTACTGATAGTCAACATTCGGAAGAGGATTTTTTAGAGCGAATTTCTGAACTCTCGAAACAGGGTTATTCTTTTTTAAACGAAGACGACACAAAGAATGCTATGATTGAGTTTAAGCGTATTTTAGAACTGGACGCTTGTAATAATTATGCTCTTGTGGGCTTGGGCGATGCAATGCGTAAAGAAAAAAAGTACGATGAAGCGATTACATACTATGAAGAATGTTTAAAACATCATCCTAAAAATAACTATGCTTTGTTTGGTCTTGCCGATTGTTATAAAATACAGCGTAAGTATTCGCAATCGATTGATGCTTGGAATAAATACTTAAAACTAGATCCTTACAATGTAACAGTACTCACTCGCATTGCGGATGCCCATCGTAAAAATGGAGACTTTGATGAAGCAAAAGCCATTTATGCGAAAGTGCTTACTTTAAGTGAAAATAATACCTATGCTTTAATTGGCTTAGGGCATTTATATTATGATTTTAAAAAGTATCGGGAAGCCTTGGGTTATTGGTCAAAGGTACTTGAACTTTCTGGTGAAGATATTGATATACGAGTGCTTACTTCAATCGGGAACTGTTATAGAAAGTTAAAGACATTTAATAAAGCCTTGCCCTATTTTATTGCAGCAGTAAAAAAAGATAACGCAAACTTTTATGCGTTGTTTGGTTTGGCCGATTGCTATCGTGGTTTAAATGAACATGAAAATTCTATTCACTATTGGAAAGCAATTTTAGACTTAGACCCTCATAATAAAGTGATTCTTACTCGGCTCGGAGATGCATATCGCAATATTGGTGACTTTGACAAAGCAGAAGATACTTATAATAGAGCAATGTCGATTGCCTATGATAGTTATGCTGCCTTGGGATTAGCAATTCTGCAAAAAGAGCGAGGAAATTATTTTGAAGCCATTTCTAATTTGTCGGAAATAATGGTACGCGAAAAAAAGAGTTATCGTATTTATCTTGAACTTGCTAAATGCTATGTACAGGTTGGGGAAAAGGAAAAAGCCTTACAAGTTTTAGAAAATTTTAAGCAATACGGAATAAGAAACTCAGAAATTAATGACTTTTATAATAAAATAAAAAATGTCTAATCTTTTGTGTACAAAACTATTGAATGTATCGATGTTTGGAGCCTTGTAATTTCAAGATTCCAATATAGTATATGCGTTTTATGAGGCGGTATACGGTGATGTTCAAAACTATTTTGTATATTTTGCTATAGGATTTGAGTGATAGTGGAAAACAAGTCGGGGCGAGTGTGTCTACTTGGGTTATTACCAGAAGAATTACAAAAATGCTTACCAGATTTTAAATCATTTAAGGTGCGAGAGGTATTTAAAAATATTTCTCGCTCACTTTTTTCATTTGAGGATTACACAACTTTAACATATACTGAACGCTCTTTTTTAACTGAAAACTTTTTTTGTACAAGTGCAACAATACTTGAACACCAAAAAGATGCAGATGGTACTCAAAAGATTTCTATACAAATTGACGGTGGACATATTATCGAAGCCGTTTTACTTGTTGATAAAGATAACCGAAAAACCGCTTGCATTTCTAGTCAAGTGGGTTGCCCACTTGCTTGTCAGTTTTGTAAAACGGGCCTTTTAGGTTTTGCGAGAAATCTCAGTACAGCAGAAATTCTTGAGCAGTTTTTTTTACTAGAACGCATTGCAGGAACTATTGATAATATTGTGTTTATGGGGATGGGGGAACCTTTATTAAACTTTGATGCAGTAAAAAAAAGTATTTTAATCTTGTCACATCCGCAAGGGCGGCATTTTTCAAAACGCCGTATTACTATTTCTACTTCGGGTATTATTTCTGGGATAGTTCGGCTTGGAACTGAACTTCCAGAAATACGGCTTGCTGTTTCGCTCACAACAGCTAACGAAAAACTACGCCGTATGCTGATGCCCGTTACACTTGAAAATCCACTCCATAAATTAAAAGAAGCCCTTTTCGATTTTGCAAAACAGGGGAAACGGCGTATTACGCTTGAAGTAGCATTGATGCACGGAATAAATACTGATAAACAGGCTTGTGCAGAGCTTATTGAGTTTGTGCAGCCACTCAATGCTCATGTCAACTTAATAGCATGGAATCCCATCCCTGAACTTGCATTTTTACCACCGACCGAAAAAGAAGTACAATTTGTTTATAGGGAACTGCAAACAGCACACATAAATGTAACAAAACGCAAAAAACACGGTGGCGATATTTCTGGTGCCTGTGGTCAACTAGGAAAGGTACATGTATAAGAATAACGTTTTAGTGATTCTTTATTGTACAATGCGCAATAAAAAAGGATTTTCGACAAATGCACCGGTATAGTCAGCGTATGGTTTTTCAAATGCGCGGATATTTAAAAAAAGCCCATCTTCAACCTTGACAGTTCCGTGCCTGGTCCATTCATATCCATATTCAATAATTTCAGGAATCCAAATATGAAAAGCAAGACCAAAGCCTTCGTAGTATTCAGGGGTTGAGTCAATTAAACTATACAGTTTGTTTTCTTGCGATAAAAATGCTCCATTAAGCATGCGTTTTTCATTTCCATTTATAGAATTATAAATTGGACTACGGTATGCATAATTTGCTACTTCATTTGTTTTATCCTCAGTTGTTTCAGTAATAAGAACAGATGCAACATCAGGCTTTTTTTTGATATAAAGGTTAAATCCTCCATTTGGGTCTTTGGTAATGAGCGTGTCTTCTGCAAAAATCTGCAAATCAAGTGAAAAACAAAACTGAATACATATACCAAGCACACATAAGATAAAAAGTTTTTTCATGTATACATTTTCGGTTTTTCTATAAAAGAATTTACAATTTAGTTGTACTAACAATAGCGCACTTCTAAAAACTGGGACAGAATAGCGAAGCAACTGGATGTATTTTTAGAAATTCCCTGTAGGTATTTAAAATGAAACTGACTAATCATATCAAATCTGATAGTTTTGCTTGAAAGAATGAGCCTATTTGAGTATAATCGCTACTTATGGATAGCACTCATGAAACTATACTGGTTGTCGATTTTGGTGGTCAATATTCTCAACTAATTGCTCGTCGTGTACGCGACCTACAGGTATATGCAGAAATTGTCAGTTATAAAAATGCGCTTAAAACATGCAAGACAGTAAAGCCCATTGGAATTATTTTTACTGGTGGGCCTGAAAGTGTATACAAGACAGGTGCTCCACTTCCTGAAGATGATATTTTTAATCTTGGGATTCCTATTTTGGGGATTTGTTATGGTATGCAAGCGATTGCTTTCTGTTTAGGTGGTGAGGTACGGGCTTCTGAAAAACAAGAGTTTGGGCGCACGAATGTTCAGTTTTTAACGGATAATGACTTATTTGAAGGGCTTCCTTCTGAATCGAGTACTTGGATGAGCCATGTTGATTCTGTAACATGTATGCCAAAAGGTTTTTCCTGTATAGCTCAAAGCAAAAATACGGCGATTGCTGCTTTTGCGCATAAAGAAAAACAGTTTTATGGAGTGCAATTTCATACCGAAGTAGAGCACACTGACTACGGCAATGCTATACTAAAAAACTTTTTGTTTACTATTTGCAAGGCTCGTGGGCTTTGGCAGATGAATACCTTTTTAGAAGAACAAATAACGGCCTTGCGCACGACTATTAAAGACGGTAGTGTGTTGTTGGCGCTTTCAGGTGGCGTTGATTCTTCTGTGCTCGCGGCACTTTTGGATAAGGCGATTGGGAAAAAACTTACTTGTATTTTTGTTGACACGGGGCTTTTGCGTAAAAATGAAGGCGATGAAGTTGAAGCGGTTTTCAAGAACAGTACTATGAACTTTGTCCGAGTAAATGCGGGAGAGCGGTTTTTAAAAAAACTTGCAGATGTTACAGAGCCTGAAAAAAAACGCAAAATAATTGGAGAAGAATTTATACGCATCTTTGAAGAAGAAGCTCATAAACTAGGTGCTGTAGATTTTTTAGCGCAAGGTACTATTTATCCTGATGTTGTTGAAAGCGGAGTAGGTGGTGCTGCCGTCATAAAGAGTCATCACAATGTTGGCGGTCTACCGAAGAATATTGCTTTTAAGTCTTTAGTGGAACCATTACGCACCTTGTTTAAGGATGAAGTGCGTCGTTTAGGTTTGGAACTTGCGCTTCCGGAATCTCTTGTGTATAGGCAACCCTTTCCTGGACCAGGTCTTGCAATACGCATTATGGGAGCGGTTACGGATGAAAAACTTGAAATTTTAAAAAATGCCGATTTTATTTTCCGTCAAGAACTTGACAATGCTCATATTGACGCAAGCCAATACTTTGCGGTTTTAACTGATACTCGTACTGTAGGAGTTATGGGTGATTTTCGCACTTATGATTATACCGTAGCTTTACGCGCAGTAAAAACGAACGATTTTATGACAGCATCTGTCGTGCCTATTTCGTTTGATTTGCTTCAGATAATTTCCACTCGTATTATTAACGAAGTGAAAGGGGTTAGCCGTATTGTGTATGACATTACTTCAAAGCCCCCTGCAACTATAGAGTGGGAGTGAGGTACAAAAGTCAGAAAACCCAGTAAAATAAAGGCTTTCCGGCTTCGCAAAGGGTCCTTTGATAACAATTTGATAACAGTTGCATGGTCTCCCTTTATTCTCTGTATCAAGCTGTTTTGAGGGGAGAGTCATTCTTGACGGTTTGCAGCTGAAATGCTCCATGTATCTATTCCATCATCTCTTTTTCTTGGAATAACATGAATATGGAAATGGGGGGCTGATTGTCCTGCACTCTCATCACTGGCATTAAGTAGATTAACACCTTCATAACCACAGTTCTCAGTCAGATGATTCGAAATAGTCTTTATCGTCTGTGATGCAACAGAAAGTGTTTCTAAATCACAATCCAAAATGTTTTTACAATGCTTCTTCTTAGGGATAACGAGAATATGGGCATCAACATCCTTTGCAATATCCATAAATGCAAGTGTTTCGTCGTTCTCATATATTCTTAGCCCTTGTATATACTGTTAAGTTTGTGCAAGGGGTGTATTTCGCTCTCAAACGGCCTTTCATCAATATGAATCTGTCCGTTATATAATTCCCTTGTTTCAGCCTATAAGGGCAAAAACAAGGGAAACCGAAACTTTTTATAGTAGCAGACCTACGAGAAATGCAGGATAATCAAAGGGTTTCAGTGATTCGGACAGATAAGCCTGAATTTACCGCTTTAAGAATGCTTTGAGCAATTCAATATCCTTTTTATCCTTATCCCGTCCGAGTTCCTGTTTCATTTTGATCAATCCTTTAATGGATACAACATTGAAACCACAGACTGTTTCAATACTGTCCATGAGCCATTCCTCAAATATCTCTATGTTTTCTCCGTATTTGAACCATCTTTTTCCGTCATCCGTTCGTTGTAGCATGCAACCGTCTGCTTCCAACTGATCAGCTAATCGTTTACTGCATCCGAGATCAATGTCAGCAGTTTGTTCACGCATACCATATAGAACCATAGCTCCGCCTGTGATAACCCAATATTCATTTCGATCGTAAGGAAATTCAGACAAGCAATTTAGGATTTCCCACTTGTTCATACTTGATTCTCCCAAACTGTGATTTGTATCAAGTCTCGATTGTGCCCTTAAGCGCCTTGACCATAGCGATCTTCCAAACCAAACAAGGTATGCATCAAGCTAAAGCCGCTGTCGATGTCGGGAACATTGAGTGCAAGCGGAGATACATCAAATGCACCGGCCAGGGCTTTAGTCAGATCTTCCTTTGGGGTACGAGTACCAGCCTCATATTGAGCCATGCGAATATCAACTGTCTTTTCCGGGAAACCGACCAGCGTACCAAGATATTTCTGTGTCATGTCGCTCAGATTGCGGGTGAAGTGTATCCTTTCTCCAATCGCCATGGGAAAATCCTCCTGTGTATGTATTGATAAAAGTATAGCAGATACGCTTAGTGATGTCAAGAATCTGGAATTGTAAACAGTAAGTGCACAAGACATAATCCACTTGACAATACCGACGATACTATAGCTATAAAAATATCCTAAGTTTGTTTTGCAAGCTTGGCTTATTAATACTCTGTTTTCATTTTTTATAAAACAGTGCGTTTTTCGGGAAGTTTTACATATTACTGCAAAGCAAAAGTTTAGAGTATATGTCTATTTATATTTATATCTTGAAAAATTTTTTTAAAACTACTACAATTTATTATATTTTTATCAGGAGGCTGTCGATGGGACAATTTATTTCTTTTCTTACGGACATCGCTAGTACAATTAGTGATTTTGTATGGGGCCCGTTTTTTTTAATTCCTCTTTTGTGCGGAACGGGTCTTTTTTTTACCATTAGGCTTAAGCTTATTCAGGTACGAAAATTTCCGGAAGGTTGGAAACGCATTTTTGGTATATTTTCGTTGAAAGGAGAAAAAGCAGGAAAACATGGTATGACCCCATTCCAAGCACTTGCTACTGCTATTGCGGCTCAAGTTGGTACAGGAAACTTAGTAGGAGCTATGACCGCTTTAACAATCGGTGGTCCTGGTGCAATTTTCTGGATGTGGCTTGCTGCGTTTTTCGGTATGGCTACGATTTTTGCAGAAGCAATTCTTGCACAAGTATATAAAACCACTGATGAAACAGGGCAGGTAGTCGGTGGACCTGCTTACTATATTTCTAAAGGCTTGGGTAATAATGCTTTTTCAAAGTTTTTAGCTGGATTTTTTGCTGTAGCAATTATTTTAGCTTTAGGCTTGATGGGAAATATGGTTCAATCCAATTCTATTTCAGCAGCATTCCAAAATGCTTTTAGTATTCCTACTTGGGCTACTGGTATTGGGCTCGCTCTGTTCCTTTCCATAATTTTACTCGGAGGGATTAAGCGAATTGCTTCTGTTACTGAAAAGATTGTACCAATCATGGCAATATCTTATATTTTAGTAGGCTTGTTTATTGTTTTGATGAACATTAAGACTATCCCACAGATATTTGGTTTGATTTTTGGTGCAGCATTTTCGAGTAATGCTATTTGGGGTGGTGCCGCTGGTGTAGCAGTTGCAACCGCTGCACGCTATGGAATTGCGCGTGGGCTTTTTTCTAATGAAGCAGGTATGGGTTCTACTCCACATGCGCATGCAGTAGCAAAAGTTGATCATCCAGCACATCAAGGTGTGATTGCTATTGTTTCGGTTTTTATTGATACATTTATTGTATTGACGATTACGGTATTTACAGTGCTTTCTCAAAATATTGATGCAAAGCCAACACTTCAGGGAATTGAAATTGTACAGGATGCTTTTGCAAAGGGCTTATTTGGTAACTCAATGCTTGGCTATTCGTTTATTTCGATTTGTCTTTTTTTCTTTGCATTTTCGACTATTATAGGCTGGTACTATTTTGCCGAAAGCAATATTCGTTATTTGTTTGGGAAGCACCTTATTATACCTTTTAAAGTTTTGGTTGTTTGTTTTGTGTTCATAGGAAGTGTTTTGAAAATTGACTTGGTCTGGAATTTAAGTGACCTTTTCAATGGCTTTATGGTTGTTCCAAACCTTGTCGCATTGTTATTGCTCAGTGGAACTGTAGTAAAAATAATGCAGGATTCCAAAAATAATATTCCATACCAACAAGACAATTACATAAAAAAGTAATGGCAGTGTAGACCATTACTAATAATGGTACACTTATTCGGAGATGCAGTTCCCGAATAGGACCATTCATGTAAGCTCTAACCTCAATGGGGTTAGGGCTTTTTTTTTACCTATTTTTATAGGTGACAAATAATTGATACTTTCTTTCTATTTGAGTATACTTATATAGTAGGAATCTATGAAGTATTTTTTTGAAACCTATGGTTGTCAGATGAATGTGTCTGAATCAAATGGTATAGAAGTTGTTTTGAAAAGGCGAGGTTGGCAAGCAAGTGAAACAGTCGAAACAGCAGATCTGGTTATTATAAATACCTGTTCGGTTCGGATTACTGCTGAACAGAGAGTTTTTGGGCGACTAGGCTTTTTTTCAGGCTTGAAGAAAAAAACGGGAATAAAGATTTTAGTAATAGGCTGCATGGCTGAAAGACTCAAACAAGATTTAAAAGAAGACTTTCCCTTTGTTGATTTTGTGGTTGGGGTAAGCGAGCGTGCTAAATTGGAAAATATTTTTTCTATGTTAGAAGTTGATACATCAAACACGCATAACCGTATGTCTATTCTTGACAAAAATGTTTCTTTAAAGGAAAAGTATCTTTTTTCAGATGTTTCATATAAAGAAGGTGATTTTCAATCATTTGTGCCTATCATGAATGGGTGCAATAATTTTTGCACATATTGTATTGTACCTCATGTGCGCGGACGAGAGATTTCGCGAAATGTCCAAGAAATTTTAGATGAAGTTGAGTTTCTTTCAAAAAACGGAGTAAAAGAAATTACGCTTTTAGGACAGAATGTAAATTCATATTTAGGTACATATAATGGAAATACCATTGACTTTCCTACATTGCTTCAAATGATATGTCGTAAATCTGAAGAAACAAACAGTATTCAGTGGATTCGATTTTTGTCAAGTCATCCGAAAGATTTGTCAATGAAGCTTATTGAAGTGCTTGCGCGTGAAAAAAAAGTTTGTAAATCCATACATTTACCAGTTCAACATGGGAGTAATGGGATTTTGAAAGCAATGAATCGAAAATATACCAGAGAGCATTATATTGAGCTTGTAAGATGTTTGCGTGAGCGTATACCTGATATTGTGATTAGTACGGATATCCTTATTGGGTTTCCTGGTGAAACGGAAGCAGATGTAGAAGCAACGCTCAGTTTAATTGAAGATGTTCAATTTGATTCGAGTTTTATGTACCACTATAATCCGCGTGAAGGAACAAAAGCCTATGACTTACCAAATCGGATTACGGAACCTGTCAAGATTGAACGCTTAACTCGTGTCATAAACTTGCAACAACAAATAACCGAAAAAAAATTGCGTCTTTTGCTAGAAAAGCAAGCGGGGAAGCCTATGAGGGTATTGGTTGAGTCAGTTTCAAAAAAGAATAAGCAAGAATACTTTGGACACACAGAGGGCAGTGAAATGGTTGTAATAAAAAATTGTGATTCGCATAACATTGGTCAATTTGTAGATGTAAAATTAGAAAGCATCAGTGGCAAAACGCTCGTTGGTTTGTTGATGTAATTTTTTGTAAGGATTTTTGTATGTCTGGAAAAGCTATTTATTTTATTGTAGTTCTTTTGATTTTTGGCTTGTTTGCAAGTGTAAATATTCAAAATGTTGTTACTGTCAACTTTGGCTTTAAAACTTTTGAAAATGTTCCAGTGTTTATATTTGCGCTCTTTTCGTTTTTGGTTGGTTTTTTATTGACGGTTCCGTTTTTTATTTCAAGTAAAAAAAATACATCTAAACATGAATCACATTTAAGCCCCAAGCGAGAAGAAAGCGATTCCATTGCAACCGATACATCAGTATCGACAAGTGAAATACAAGAAGTGGAACTAAAGGGCGAAAAAAAAAGTTGGATAGAAAAGTTAAAAGAAAATAAAAAAACTGACGACAATAAAACGAAATGATACAGAGAAGTTTTTGTTTTCGTTTGTCGTGTATGCTT
>JAFTEH010000019.1 GCA_017453745.1 Spirochaetaceae bacterium | reverse complement strand
TAGAGCGTACCGGTTGTGTTTTGACGATTTGATCAACATCCATAATTTCTACACCATAGAGCTCTTCACCCAACTGAAAGGTAACTAATTTCATCCTGTCTTCAATAACTTCAACTTTCTTCTTTGTACTTGAAAACTTTGCCATCGTTCCTCCAACTTCTGACATCTTACAAAAAAACAAGTATTTTTTCAAGTGCTCATACAGTAAAAAAATAGGTATCCTAAAAAAGAGGAGAACTTTAAAAAATAGGGAAAGTGTAATAAGAAAAAACACAACCAAGTCACCATGAAAATAAAACTTGTATTAAAAAAATGAGTATATTTTGCCGAAAATACCCTGTAAGGTACTTGATAAAAGTTTCCATTTGTGATATTCTATGAGACAATTTAGTGAGGTGTTTTGTGTCAAAAGTTAGAGGCTATAAAAAAGCGGAAACTCATTTTGTAAAAGCGGTTACATCATTTTTTTCGTCACTGGGAAAAGCCATCGTGGAAGGATTTTCGAGGTTTTTTAACTTCGGCAGAAGAAAAATGACCATTATGATTGTTCCACATACACAGCAAAAGTCTTTGAATTTTCAAGTGAGCATTTTTTCTATTTTCTTTTCGGCTGTGCTTATTTTGGGTCTGTTGGGAACTTTTTTTTGGCTCACAACCGAAACATTTACCGCTTCCAAAAAACTCCAAGCAGTAAAAGCAGAATCACAAAAAACAAAGGCAAGCCTCGATATTCTAAAAGATGAAACACTTGACCTCATGAAAAACGCAAAAAATTTTAAGGAAATACTTTCAGGAACCTTAACTTCACTCGGACTACAATCTGTTATGTCAGATAATGCAACATTACGCGATGACAGCGACCTTGCAGCCCTCTTTGAAATATCAAGCACCAATACAGTTTCACTAGATGCAAACAATCTCAAAAACTTATCCACTTACCTAAATGATGTTATTCAGCCAGTGCAAGAAATGGGAAAGGTTCTTGAAACACAGGCCGCCTTTGTTTCTGACATTCCAAGTTTATGGCCAATTAAGGGCGGTTATGGATATGTAACTATGGGCTTTGGTCAAAATCGCCACCCGTTTACACAACAGTGGTACATACATACTGGCATTGACCTTGCGACTGGTTCTGCTGGGAATCCTATCATAGCGACAGCTGATGGACAAGTCGTAACGGTAGAATACGATTCTGGTTGGGGAAACTATGTGATTATAAAACATAAACATGGTTTTTATACACGATATGCACACCTTCAATCCTATACAGTACAAAGAGGTCAAACAGTACAGCAAGGTCAAGTTATAGGCTATTTAGGGAACACGGGTATTTCTACGGGACCACACCTTCATTATGAAGTGCATATCGGTGCAGATATTGTTGACCCGGCCCAATATCTCAACATTAAAAAGCGCTAAAATATTTTTTTAAGGACCGCTATGGCAAAACAGTATATAGACGACATTGCAGTAAATACGATAGTGGGGCAAGGCTCCTCTGTAAATGGTCATATCAACTCGGCAGGCTTTACTAAAATTGATGGAGATGTTGCTGGTAATATTACAAGTAAGGGACGCATTGTTGTATCGCAACAGGCAAGAGTCAAGGGAAATCTACGAGCAAAATCAGTTATTGTTGGAGGGATTATTTACGGGGATATTATCGCTGTAGATAGCGTCACTCTTTCAACCAATGCAGTCGTTTTAGGAGCTATTGTGACGCGCCACCTCTATATGGAAGATAATGTATTGTTTTCAGGCTTTTGTTACGCAGTAAATGACCTTGCAGGCTTTGAAGATGCCGAACGCAGTTACAAAAACCGCAGAGCGATGGAAACGGCAACAGCACGCTACAACTAGATTCTATGCTATCACCTCATATTTATGGACCGATACAAAGCCGACGACTCGGTTTATCCTTAGGGGTCAATGTCTTGCCTGCCGATGGAAAAATATGTACCTTTGACTGCGCCTATTGCGAATGTGGCTGGAATGCTCAAACGCATACAAAAACGCCCTTCCCCTGCGCCACACACATTCTTGAACAACTTGAACAAAGTTTAACAAACATAAAGCGTCAGGGAATCCCACTCCAAAGTATTACTTTTTCGGGTAATGGTGAGCCGACCTTGCATCCAACATTTAACTTAATTATAAAAGAAACGCTTGCATTACGAAATAACATCGTCCCAAACGCACAAGTAACGGTATTGACCAATGGAACAACATTGTCAGATAAACAGGTACAAGACGCTTTTGCTTCCATTGATAATCCTGTCATAAAAATTGATTCGGCTATACATACAACTGCAAAACTCATTGATGCGCCACCTAAAACTTATAGTATTGAAAACCAAATTACACTACTCAAAAAATTGTCTATGCCATTTACACTGCAAACAATGTTTCTAAAGGGGCATATACAAGGGCAACCGATAGATACGACAAGCCCAGATGAAGTACATGCTTATATTGAACTAGTAAACATGACAAAACCTACTTGCGTAATGCTCTATACACTTGACAGGCCAACGCCATGTACCACTATTATAAAAATTGAACAAGCGATATTAGAAAACATTGCAAGAAAAATACAAACGCTAAACATTGATACCATCGTTGCAGGCTAGTTTTTTTTCAGTTCTATAAGGGGCTCATGTTGCAAGCCTTTGACACGAATAAAATACGAGAGTCTAGACTTTTATTGTATATTGTGTACACTTAGCCTTGTAAAGTAAAGACATAACGCTAAATGCTTTTTAAGATATGCCGATAATGAAATAAGACGGAGAATATATGGCAGACAAAGATATAATCGGTTCTATGACAGATGATGAAATGTCCGAAGATGCTGTTATTAAAACAGAAAAAAAATCTTCGATTATACCTCATATTTTAAAGTGGGTTGCTATTGGCTTAGCAGCAATTATTTTGATTGTTGCAGTATCCATTATCACTGTTAATATTGTGACACAAAAAGGCAAGGGCTTTACAGAATATCCGAGCTCGCCTGAATACCGCGACACCACAGAAATTTTGACATACTATACTAATTTAGACCTTGTGCGTACAAATGTGAGCGGTCAGCCACCTGCAAGTATTTCTGTAAAAATACACTTAGGCTATTCACAAGATGACAAAACAACACCTTCAGAAATTTCTGGACGGTCTGTTGAATTACAAGACTTTTTACGCTCTTACTTTAAGAGCAGAACCTACAGTGAACTGGAAAGTAACGAAGAAGCTATTAAAATTGAAATTCGCAATTTAATAAACGACAACATTTTAACAAAGGGAAAAATCAAGCGAGTAATGATAACTCAATACGATTTGTACTTACAGGAATAGTGCCATGACTGACATGCTTTCGCAAGATGAGATTGACCAACTTTTAACTGCAATCAGTTCAGGGGATAGCGAACCAGAAGATTTTCGCTCGGTCAATGATACACGAAAAATAAAAATTTATGACTTTAAGCGCCCAGATAAATTTAGTACTGAGCAAACTCGTACTATAAAAATGATGCACGAAACATTTGCTCGACAAACGACGACAACGCTTTCTGCTCAGTTGCGAACTTTAGCGCATGTCCATGTGGCAACGGTTGAACAGTTGACATACGAAGAGTTTATTCGCTCTATCCCAACACCGACAACGCTTGCTGTCATCAATATGGACCCATTGCCAGGGAGTGCAGTTCTTGAAATAGACCCTGCTATTACTTTTTCGATTATTGATAGGCTTTTTGGTGGCAAGGGGTAAAGCATCAAAATACAGCGAGAACTTACCGACATTGAAGGTTCGGTTATGGAAGGCATTATTGTAAAAATTCTTGCCAATATGCGTGAGGCATGGAACTTGGTTATTGATTTAAGACCGCGCTTAGGCACAATCGAAACGACCCCACAGTTTGCTCAAATTGTTCCACCAAATGATATTGTTATTTTAGTAACGCTTGAAGTAAAAGTTGGTGATGAAGAAGGAATGATGAACTTTTGTTTGCCATACACCACTGTGGAACCAGTCGTGTCAAAGTTGTCTACTCAATATTGGTTTACTTCTGTACGCCGAAGTTCCACAACGCAACACATGGCGATTTTAAAAGACAAACTTTCAAATGTAGAAGTTGATCTCGTTGCCGATATTGGAAGTTTGGATATAACAGTGCGCGATGTTCTTAACTTAAACATAGGCGATGTTATTCGCTTGCCAAGCGTACAAGTAGGCGACCCATTTACATTAAGTGTTGGAAACCGTAAAAAGTTTTACTGTCAACCGGGTGTACTCGGCAAAAAGGTCGCTGTACAGATCTTAAAAAAGACTGAAGAATTTACAGACGAGGATTTTGAAAACTTATCAGAAGAGGGAGAAAATTTTTATGAGTGATGGTTCAATTTCACAAGACGAAATAGATGCATTGTTATCTGGGATGGATATGGGAGGTAGCGTACCTGCCGAAATGTCATCGTCAAAACCTGTTGTTTCAGATTTTCGCGGTAAAGCTTTTGATACGTTTTTAGCACAGCCTACTCGCATGTTTGCCCAAAACTTGAGTTCAATGACAGGTGATGAGGCAAAAGTCAATAGTATTACTTATTCTAATATTGACCGTGAAGGTTTCATGCAAATGCTACCTGAAGTTACAGTTGTTACCACATGCGATTATGCTTCGACATTACAAGGCGACCATATTTTTGTCATGCCGCAAGATATGGTTTCCAAAATAGTTGCCTTAGTAAATAGAGAGGATAAGGTCGAAATAGATGATATGGCACTTTCGATTGTGAGTGAAATCGTAGGGCAATACCTTAGTTCGCAAATTACAGAACTTGACAATATTGGAATAACTGGTGTTTCAAATAACCCACCAGAATCCATGAGTATTCCAAAGGCTATGATTCGCTTGCCTCAAAAGACTTTTATGTGCATTGAATATTCGACAAAAGTCAATGGCGGAAATTACACTTTTTGGGAAATTATTACTGATGGCACTGCGACAAAGATTGCCGAAACAATTAATGGTGGACAGGATCCTGCAAGTATACCGCAACAAAAATCAGGTATGCCTCAACAACCCCAGACAAGCACCGTTGATACAATGAATAGTTTTACGAACCAAAGCATGCCTTCTGGACAAGGCGATTTTACTGGAGGAATAAATATGAGCAACTTTGGAGAACCACAGAATATGCAAGGCACAGGAATAAACCCTACAGTACAACCCGTCGCTTTTCCCCCATTGCAAAATTTTGGCGGTGCTGAAAACAAAAGCAACATCGGCTTGATTATGGATGTGTACATGGAACTAACGGTAGAGTTAGGCCGTACAAAAAAAACCGTAAAAGAAATTTTAGGAATGGGTGAAGGTCATATTATTTCACTTGACAAACTTGCTGGCGAAAGCGTTGATATTTTAGTAAACCATAAACCCATTGCAAAAGGCGAAGTTGTTGTTATTGAAGAAAATTTCGGTGTGCGTGTTACAGAAATTCTTTCGCAATCGGAACGAGTAAATAATCTCACAAATTAGTCATTGGTAACGCAACACCTGTAACTGATGTGCCTACATAATGCTTTGTCGATACAGTACTATTTGTATTTGAATAATCTTTAGAGAGTAGCATATTTTTAGAAACCCCATTTTAGGTATACAGGAGGTGTTGCTTAGTTTTATGATGACAATCAAAATACCATACGCTCATAAACTAAACCGTGATAGTGTAAACGATGTTTATACGGTGCAACATGTTCTCATCACCAGCATAATACAAAAACAAGTATGACAGTAAATGGTATACAGCAGTGCTCATACGCATTTACGGTCAAGTATACAACAAGTTCAAATCACTCGTAGGTGTAATGTCAAACGCATTAGTTCGCTTGTCTTATGTTTCTAGTACATAGACTTGATTTCGACCATTTTCTTTTGCATGATATAGCGCTGTATCTGCTTGCTTTAAAAGGCTTGCTGAAGTGAGGTTATTCGCGTATGTAGCCAAGCCTATTGAGCATGAAGGTTTAAGTTCAGGGTGTTCATCAAAATGAAGTGCATAGATTTTTGTACACACAGAAGTACACTGTTGAACCGCTTTGGATAATTCACCTCGTATAAAAAAACAAAATTCATCTCCGCCGTATCGTATCAAAATATCATCTTCATCAAAACTGGCTTGGAAAATATGAGCGATTTCAACTAATAGTGTATCACAAAATTCTGCACCATAACGCGTATTAAGCTGTCCAAAGTGGTCAATGTCAACCATTGCAAAACTCACCGTTTGTTTTTCAGAAATAGAACTAGTAAGTAAAACTTCCATGTAAGTATCAAGATACCGTCGATTAAAAAGACCAGTTAATGTATCGGTAATCGCTCGTTGCTTTGCACTTTGTCCCCACTGAATCATTTGGGTTGCAAAGCTACTAGTAGAAAGAAGTCTAGCTGCTGTAATCTCTAACATATTTGATAAGGTTTTACCAGCAATGATTGGGCTCGTTTCAATAAGATTCATAAAATCTTTTGATTTTAATACTAATGTTCTTACAGGAGTTACCGCTGAACAGGTTGCAGAGCGAGGTTCAGTTTCAAGCATAGACATTTCTCCAAAAAAATCACCGGCACAAATTTTTGCCAAAGTAATAACTTCTGTTTTTTCTTCCCTATTTTGTTCTCCACCTACACTTACCTTATTGTCAGAAGATGCGCCCATAACAGAAATAACAACTTCACCCTCAACTATTATGTAAAGTTCATTTCCCATTTCCCCTTCGTAAACGAGTGCATTTCCCTTTTCAAATTCGCAATAGTACATTTTTCCTGCGATTTCAGCTATCTGTTCATCATTCAGCCCCTGAAATAATTTTGATTTTTTAAGTATTGGTAAATATTTTTTTTTAGCTTCAATCATCAGTATACCTCAAGTTATATAGTTTCTTCTTGTAAAAATTCTTCTAATAAAATCAATGCATGTCCACCCCTATTACGCCCCACAAGAGGTAACTTTGCACATTCATTGATTAACTGTAATGGGTCGTTTCCATCAAGCGGAAAGAGAGCAAGCCCACAACTTATCGAAATAGAAAATCCTACCTCGTTAGGTTTGTTTAAAACCTCAGAAAGTTTTATTCCTTCGATTAATTCTTGAATTTGTAAAGCGAAGTTGATACTGTCAGGTTTATTAGTATTACTCGTAATGATTGCAAATTCATTACCGTCATAACGAACAATGGTAGAATGGTCTGAAAATGTCTGATGTAATAACTTGCCGATAAATATAAGAACTGTATCACCTGCTTCATGTCCAAAAGTATCATTAATAGCTTTAAAGTTATCTGGCTTGAACATAATCAAAGATGTTGTATTTACAAAAAGTTCCTTAGTGTTTTCTTGTAGAAAAGTCCGATTAAAAACACCAGTAAGCGTATCACCGTAAAGTTGTTTTTTAAGCTGCTTTGTGATAGGAGAATTTTCTTTTAATAGCCTACCAGCATTCCGAGTTCTGTGAGATACAAAAATTAAAAAGGAGCGTATTAGTTTTGCATACAAGACGGGGAACTCTTTTGAAAAATCTAAAATTGTCTTTCCTTCTTTTGGAAATGTCAGTAAAATGGAATCTGAACTAGCCATTGCACTTGCATCATATAAAGCATGTGTCATAAACTCAAACTCGCCAAAAAATTCACCCTCGACAAATTCAGCAACTTCAGCACCAGAATTATTTGTAATATCAATAAGTCCAGAAATCAAAAGAAAAAAACGCTCAGCTTTTTCACCTGAACGAAATAGAAAATCACCTTCTTTTAAAAAAATATCTGAACTATATGACAAAAAGTTCTCTTGTTCAGAAAAACTCCAGTCTTTAAAAAAACTTGCTCGGCGTATAAACTTAACTTTTTTGTTTCGCATTATCTTATTATAATTTTAAATACATTAAGTTTCAATACACATACATACACAAAAAATATCTTTACTTGCACCACCAAAATATTTTTAACTCACTACATAAAACTATAAAAAGAAATACCAAAACCACATAAAAATACCAGATGTTTTTCTCTTGCGTTTAAATCGTATTTTGAGTATTATTATATTGTGATAGATTTACATACTCATTCGACAGCATCTGATGGAACATATTCACCTGAAAATTTGGTTCATTATGCAAAAGAAATTGGACTGAGCGTTTTAGCACTCACCGATCATGATACTGTTGACGGTTGTCACCAAGCACAACGGATTGCCTCCGAAGAAGAAATAGAATTTATATGTGGAGTCGAGTTTAATATTGAAACACAACTTGGAGAATTTCATCTATTGGGATATGGAATGAATATTGAAGATACAAGATTTAAAGACTTATTACGGATGTGTAAACAAAATCGTGAACTACGCAATAAAAAATTATGTGAGCGTTTTACAGAAAATGGAATTGAAATTCACTATGAACAATTAGAAGAAATGTATGGCGGAGAAATTGGCAGGCCTCATTTTGCTGATTTTCTAAGACAAAAAAAAATAGTAAAATCAACACAAGAAGGATTTGACAAGTTTTTAGCATTTGGTCGTCCTTTTTTTTTGAAAACGCAGGGACTTAATTTTGAAAGCACTTGTTCAACTATAAAAAAAACAGGTGGTGTTGCTGTATTAGCTCATCCGATGTCATTATATCTTTCTTGGGGAAAATTAAGTAAGAAGATTGACTGTCTTTGTCAAGATGGTCTTGACGGAATTGAAGCATGGAATGCAGGAACAAAAGCAAGTCACTGTATGCGATTAGAACAACTAGCACAAGACAAGCATATACTAGTAACAGCAGGGAGTGATTTTCACGGAAAAAATAAAATGCATCATCAACTTGGGCTTAATTCTGATAAGACACCAATTAACGATTCGTACTACTATAACGGATTACAGGAAGCATTAAAGAAAGCAAAACAACAATGAGTATGGAAAAGATTATAAAACTAGAAAACATTACAAAGGTGTATACACATCGTGGAAATAAAACAGTAGCATGTAAAAATATTTCATTTGAAGTAGCAGAAGGTGATTCAGTTTCACTTTTAGGTTTAAATGGAGCAGGTAAAACAACGCTCATACATATTTTATGCGCAAGTATCTTACCAACTTCTGGCGAAGCATATATTTGCGGATATAATACTACTGATGCAATTTCTGTAAAACAAAATATAGGGGTGCTCCATGAAAAAAATCCGCTCTATGAACACATGAAAGTATTTGAATTTTTACACTTTTATCAAAACATGTACGAAAAAGATAATACAGACGATATTAATCAAATGTGCGAACTATTTGGACTAACCGAATTAAAACAGACAGCAATAAAAAATCTTTCAAAAGGTTTTAAACAACGAGTGGGACTGGCGGCATGTACTATTCATAAACCTCGTTTACTCATTTTAGATGAACCATCATCAGGCCTCGATGCTATGCAACAGAGAGAATTTGAAAACATTCTTGTTGAATTGCAAAAGCAAACTACATTAATACTATGTACGCATGATTTAGAACAAGCAGCGAAAGTATGTAAACGCCATATATTATTACACAAAGGTATCGTATGCGCACAAGGCACACTTGAAGATATTTATAAGATGATAGATACGAATGATGTTGCTAGTGAAATTAAAATTAACAATGGAAAACAGATACTTGAAAAGGCATTTAAACAATTTAATAACTTACCCACACAAAATGTGTAAAGGAGGTATTGTGAAAAAATATTTTAAAGCACTGCTATATAAAGAGTTAAAAACGATTTTTTCTTCTTTAAGTTTTTGGTTTGCTTTTTTATTCAGTTACTTAGCATTAAGTTTTTTATTTTTAGGGCTTCCCGTCTGGTTTGATATTGGTATATCGGACTTTCAATATTTTTTTTCATTGTTCCCATTTATTTTTATTGTGATTATCCCAATGTTGACTGTTTCTACATGGACTGATGAATATAAAATGCAAACTTCAAAGCTACTTTTTTTATTTCCTATAAGTGAACTTGCTATTGTAGTTATAAAATATTTTTCGATACTTATTGCATTTTCTATATTACTTCTTTGTTCTATTATTATTCCAGCATCAGTTATAAGTATAACATATTTTGAATTACCAATATTTTTATTTTCATATATTTCAACTTTTTTATTTGGAGCATCTTGTATTGCGCTTTGCTTAGCATTAGCATCTATTTCAAATGAGACTTCTATTTCAATGCTTTTTATCTTTATAATAATTTTATTTTTTTCATTAATTCATTTTGTTCCACGACTTACCACACTTCCAAGCATAATTGAGCATATTATTAATGCTCTTTCATTTAATACACATTTTCAAAATGCAGCCTTAGGAATTTTTCATTTAGGTGATTACATATTTTTTATTGCAATAGTTATTTTAGGTGTATCGGCAAATGTTTTTATATTAAAGTATAAAAAGGAAAGAGTATGAAAAAGGAATTTAAATTTCAATTTATTCTTTGTTGTATAATTACAACATTACTTATTTTTATCTCTACTAAAATACAATTTACATTTGACTTTTCTAAAAATAAAGTTTATTCTCTCAGCGAATATACAAAAGAAATTTTTTCTAGTGTTGATAGTTCAATTAAGATACAGTGGATTCGTTCTAAATCAGTTAATAACTATCTTGCAAGAATAAAATATGTAGAAATATTACTAAATCAGTTTGCTCAAACTAATAATTGTATTTTTGAAATCGTGGATGCTGAAACACTATCAAGTACTGCTCTCAATTCTCTTCAATTATATCCTGAACAGTTCACAAGCACTTCACAAAATTCTCAAACAAATACTACAGTATACTCTGGACTGATTATTGAATACAAAGGCTTAACTAAAATTATTCCTTATATTTTTGATGTACAAAATCTTGAATACACCATTACCAATAATGTTTTTGCCTTAATACAAGATTCAGAAAATACTTTTGATAAACGACAAATATACATATTGACTTTTCCAAATGCATTACAAGAAGATTATATGTACCTGCTACCATTTTTAGAATATGAAAATATTATTTGTAAAATAGTAAATGATGAAGACATTAGTCAACTTGATCCAAGTATTCCACTTGTTGTTATAGGGTCTCATTTTTTAACTGATGAACAAATAGCTGAAGTAGATAATTTTTTGCAAGCAGGTGGTAATGCTGCATTTTTTGTTTCTGGTAATTCTATTGCTGTCAATGGCAACTGGGCTGTTACACCGAAAACAAACGATAAACTCATTTCACTTTTAGCAGATTATGGATTTATCATTGGGAATGACCTTCTCGTAGATATTTTTCATTTTCCACTTAATATGATGAGTGAAGATGGTAGAACTAATCAAGTAATACAATATCCATACTGGATAAGAATTAATCCTGAGCAAGTAGATATTCATCAAAGTTTTTTTTCAGGATATAACACACTACAAATGTTTTGGCCATCATCACTTGATTTAAATATAAGTGCAGACAAAACATTGCAGCCAGTTATCATAACAAGCACACAAGCAAAACGCTTAATCGAAAATATTATCACGGATCCATTTTTATTTTCTGAAAATGATATTTCCAATATCACGAAGAATTCGTATATGCTCGCTGCAACTAGTACAAAAGATAGAAAACTATTCGTTTTAGCAGACGAATATTTTTTAAGTCGATGCATTGAATTTACCAACTCGGATACAAATATTCAAACTTTCGTTTCTATTTGTCAGTGGCTTTTGGGGAATGAAAATATACTCTATTTAAAAAATAAACAGTCAATAATGCCAGCATTTAAAACTTTTGAAGACCAAAGCACGCTAAAAAATAAAATTCTTTTTGCACGAATACTTAACATTGGTCTTGTACCATGTATAATAATCTGTATTGCAATTTTTATTTTATTTTCAAAACGAAATATGAGAGAGAAAAAATGAACAGGATAAAAACTATAAAAACAGAAACCAAGATTTTACTAATTATTACAGGTATTCTCCTTATTATAAGTTTGAATCTTAATACTAAGCCTAAAAATAATGTTTTAAGTTTTTCACTTCTTAACGAAAATGATATTGATTATATTTCTAAAATTGAAATTACATTTACAGAAGATGATAACCAATTAGTATATGAACTAGTAAAAATAGGTGAAATATTTTTTTTGCGTAAAAATAATTTGAATGTAGTATATGAAGTTAAACAAAATACTATAGAAAATTTTTTTTCCAAACTCGTAGTAAAAAATAACTTACAATTAGTTTCTGAAAAAATGAAAGATATTTTTTTTAAGAACCATATTAGTATAAAACTTTTTCATGAAAATAAAACAATTCTTTCAGAAATATTATTCGGTGATATTGATGTGTTAGGACTAAATCGGTATTTAAAACTTTCTTCAGAAAGAGTGTATATTAGTCCAGATAGATATGCAGACTTTTTAAAACCAAAAGCAAATATATGGATTGATATGCAACCTTTTAAGGAGTACCTACGGAATCAAACAATACAAGCATATACACTAAATGATAATGCAATGGTTATAAAAAACAATGAAACAAGTAAGAAATTTGAAAATATCGAAACACAACTATCTTCGTTTTATATGCTAGATATTTTTCCAGAATCATCTACTTTACTGCAACAAAGTACACAAGTATTAAACAAAATGTCGATTATACTAATGACTGGCACAAATGAAACAATACATCTTGACATATATAAGTTAGACACTACGGACTATATAATTTTTTCTAGTTTGCATAATGCATATTATCTTGCCAGTGAATATGCAATTAAAAAAGTACTTGATGCATTTGAATAAAAATAGTTTGACATCACCTACTACTTGTTTTTTTATATTTAAGTGTGTAATATATATAGCATGACCATTACTGAATTAGATGCTTATTTTAGGAACTTGCTTAGTATTGATGATTTTAACGATAAAGATCCTTCTCAAAATGGATTACAAGTTGCATGTTCAAATAAACAAATAAAAAAAATCGCCTTTGCTGTCGATGCCTGTGTAGAAACTTTTAATAAAGCAATACATGCTGGAGCAGATCTTGTATTCGTTCATCACGGTTTATTTTGGGGACATTCAACGCTAATCACGGGAACACATTATGAGCGCATTAAACTCTTACTTGAAAATGACATTGCGCTCTATGCGGTGCATCTACCACTTGACGCACATAAAAAATATGGTAATAATATTGGCATTGCACAAAAACTTGAGCTACAAAATATTCAACCTTTTGGCTGGTATCATGGAATTCAAATCGGTGTTAAAGGTAGTTTTACATCAAACATAGTCCACAACACTGGAAATGGAATTTGCGTCGAAGAAATACTAACGAGATTATTTCAAAATGACGAAAAGCCAAACGCAGTTTTACCATTTGGAAAAAAGCAACTAAATACTGTGGGAATTATTTCAGGTATGGCTGGTGATGATCTGTTTCAAGCAATTTCTGAAAATCTTGATTGCTATATCACTGGGGAAATAAACCATTCCCTATATCATGAAGCACTTGAAAATAAAATTACCGTTATCGCTGGTGGCCACTACCAAACAGAAACATTTGGTGTAAACTTGGTGAGTAAACAAGTAAAAAAAGATTTAAATATCGAAACTATTTTTTTATCTACACCTACATACTTATAATTTTTTAAAATTTATGATAAGGTATATACTATGAAAACTAAAACATCAATTTTGTTATGCTTTTTAACACTGTTCATCGTTATTCTTTTAGATCAAGGAAGCAAAGCTTTAATAGTAAAATTATGTAGCCCCTACGAAATTTATAAAAGTTTTTTTGGTGACTTACTCAATATTACATTAGTGTATAACACTGGTGCGGCATTTAGCTTTGGGTATAATTTCACAGGAGCACTACGATTTATTACACTGCTTGCATTACCGCTTGCAGGAATTATCGGATTAGGAATTTTTTCATTGCTTTCAAAAGAAATTACAAATATGCAACGACTTTTTATTTTTGGGATTATTGGTGGCGGACTTGGAAATTTACTCGATAGATTTTTTCGTTCCGAAGGTGTTGTCGACTTTATCGATGTAAAGTTTTTTGGAATATTTGGAATGGAACGATGGCCAACATTTAACATTGCAGATATGGCTGTGATTATTTTTGGTGTGTTATTACTCATTTCATTTATTTTTATTGAACGCAAAAATAAAAAAATTGCTAATGAAGAAAATAATACTGATACAATATAATTCGTATGAATATTTCATCAAAAATAAAAAACAAAAATATTTTACGCATGCAACCTGTTATTTCTCCTGAACGATTGCAAGAGGAAATACCTGTTTCTACTGATGTGTATGAACACATTTTTGAATCTCGCACTGTAGTTAAAAATATTATTCATAGAAAAGATAAAAGACTTTTAGTGATAATAGGTCCATGCTCGGTTCATGACAGACTTGCAACACTTGAATACGCAAAACTATTATCAGAAATACAAAAGGAATTTTCAAATACATTCTTCTTTGTCATGCGGCTTTATTTTGAAAAACCTCGCACGACGCTAGGTTGGCGTGGACTTATTGTAGAACCTGAACTTGATGGTTTTATTGATATTGAACGAGGTTTAAGATATTCGCGCACCGTTGCTGCAGATATTGCCACTATGTACCTACCAATCGCTACAGAATTTTTAGATCCTGTAGTCCCACAATATTTAAGTGATTTAGTAACATGGGCTTCAATAGGCGCACGCTCTAGCGAAAGTCAAATACATCGTGAACTTGCTTCTGGACTTTCTGTTCCTGTTGGATTTAAAAATGCCACTGATGGAAGTATTGATTCGGCAATCGATGCAATTTGTTCGGCTCAATCAGCACATGCTTTTTTAGGTATAACAGAACAAGGCGAATCCGCAATTATGCATACGAGTGGAAACAAAGACTGTCATTTAGTTTTGCGTGGTGGCAACCACTCTACCAACTACGATCATGAGCATATTGAATCAGCATTATACGAATTGCGAAAAAAAAATCTTAATCCTTCTATTCTGGTAGATTGCTCACATGGAAATTCTAAAAAGTCTGCAATCAATCAACTATATGTTTTTAATTCCGTATTAGAAACACTACTTTCTAACACAGAAATCTCACCGGCAATATGCGGTTTTATGTTAGAAAGTTTTTTACAAACTGGTAAGGTAAGTGTTGAAGACTGTAAGAAAAAAAATAATTTTGGTTTATCTATTACAGATGAATGTCTAGGTTGGAATGAAACATACACATTGTTAAAAAATGCACATACAAAACTATGCGAGGTACAATATGAATGAATTATACACTGATGGTGCTTGTTCTGGTAATCCTGGTCCTGGTGGCTGGGCATGGGTATTAGTACAGAACGAACTTGTAGTACAGGAAAAATCTGGATTTGAATTAGATACGACAAATAACAGAATGGAGCTATTGGCGGTAATCTTTGGTTTAAAATACCTAAATAACATAGGAGAACGAGAAGTACTTGTATACACCGACTCAATATATGTAAAACAAGGTATTACCGACTGGATAAAAAAGTGGAAACTAAATGGTTGGAAAACTGCAAATAAATCACCTGTAAAAAATAGAGAATTATGGGAAGAGCTTGATACACTCCAAAGCCAATTCCAAATAGAATGGAAATGGGTTAAAGGGCATGCTCATAATCAATTCAATAATCGTTGTGATGCACTAGCAGTTCAAGCATATAAACAGAGAACTTAATATAACATTAGGGGCACGGCAATATAAATACTATTTTTTTAATACTGTATAAGGGACATGTACTCGTACAATTCCCGTGTCTTGCGTCGCTACTTGACACGGCGAAAAAATAACTTCAATTCCTTTTTTTTGTATACGAAATGTTTCATAGTTTTTTATCTGTGCTGCTGCTCCATCGTGTATCCATTGTATATCTGAATTAAAATCATTATCGTCAATATATTTTTTTTCCAATTCCTTGATACAAAATTTAGATATGGTATTCAAAACATCTGCATGTTCCAACTGCGATATATTTTCAATCGTTAGAATCTTATTATCTTCTGCATCATAATTAACACTAATCACTTCTGTAAAAGGTTTTGTTATACCATTATATCGAGATAGATAAAATAATATACTAATAGTCATTCCAACAATTTCAGGCTCTTCAGAGCTCAATGAAACAAACCAAGTCGATGTGTCTGGCATACTTGAAGTATAATATGTTTTTGATAGTGCAATTTCATTCGCCAACAAACTTGCGTAATCAAGAATTTTTTGTATTTCATCATTGATAAGTGGATAGTTTTTAAAATGAGGATATGATACTTCAAAACTAAAATCATTTATATCGGTAAACGGTTTTATATTCTGCTGTACATACTCAACATCAGAATTACTTAGTTTTTTTTCACATGAGAAAAATAAAAAAACAGAAAGTATAAAAAAAATATTTTTTTTCATAAAAACCTCAAAAGAGTAGAAGAGCATTTATTATCTTAATTTTATAATAAGCGTAGTATAAAAAATATAAAAAAAAATGCAAGACAAAGTATAAAATTTTATGATAGTAACCCGACAATAAACGGCAAACTTATTTTTACTGAAATATATAGTAAAAGCGCAAATGCTAAAATCTGAAGAACACTTGATATGCGTTTTATAGTGGATTCATTGTAAGTAAGTTTTTTTACTAATGTGGTTCTTCCACACCAAGCAAGGTAGGCAGAAATCATAATAGGAATTGACATACCGAGTGATAAAGATAATATTGCAAAAACTCCCAACCATAAACAATTTAAGTTTACCGTAAAAACTAAAATCAAAAGAGCAGCAGGACAAGGATATAAGCCACTCAATATTACTCCAACTAAACTTATTTTCTTCTTTTCTTCACTATGCGATGTGCGTAATAAACTTATTACTCCTTCGATAAAACCATATATCGAAATCAAAATTAAAATAATATAGGTAATACCTTCTAGGTATATCGACGCATTATTTGTTGCTACAGATAGCGCCCCTGAAACACCGCTAAAAATAAACAAAAGCAATAAAGCCGTAAAAGCATGTACAAATGCAAGGGCTAAAGAAATAAACAAAGGTTCTATAAATCGAGATTTTTTAGCAAGAAAATATGAAAACACAACTATTTTACGATGACCAGGAGCAAGGGCATGGATAAATCCATAAGCAAAACTAATAAGTAAAATAAGTAGAATAGTATGTATATGACCCGTTTGTTTCCATTCATCGATATACCCTGCAAGTTTATTACTTAATGTCGTCATAGTTGTTATAACAAAATCATCTGGCTTTTCTTGCAAAACAGGTGTCGGCGAACTTTTATTGCTTGTAAAAGGATTCGCATTTGCTAAAGAGCAGAGCATAGTAAAAAAGAATATACAAAAAACTTTTTTTTGAATCATACATCAATTAAAGTGAAATATAACAATAAAGTCAAGTAGTACAATAGATAAAACTAATTTGCATGTAAACTTGAAAAATATATTTTAAAAACTATAATGTATAATACATGGAAAGTTCCAAACTACATTTGGATAACCTATCGGTTGCTTGCTACTAATAGCTTCCTTGCATTAGATAGATGTATGTCAAGTATGGTAGATTAGACAGGTGATACCTTATGCAATTTGGATAGTAAAAGAATATATTTTTGTTTTCAGGCTTTTATCTTCAAAGCGAAAACAAAATCAGGCAATATCGAAAATAATAAAAATGAATTTTTATGTATTGCTTATACAACTTGAATTTTGGAATAATTATTGATGAAACAAAACTATAAACCAATGTTTTTTTTTATTGACACATTAAAAAACTATACATTTCCAGATGAAACAATTTTTATTTTTGATACTCATACAGAAAAACTATTTTCTCAATATATTTCATCACGCTACATAGTTACCATTCCTGCTGGCGAAGAACATAAAACTATATCATCGGCAATATTGATTTTAGAATATGCTACCAAAAATAATCTCACTCGTAATGTTACATTTTGTGCAATCGGTGGTGGACTTGTTTGTGACATCACTGCTTTTTGCGCATCAATTTATAAACGAGGTGCTAACTTAGTATTAGTGCCAACTACAATACTATCAATGGTAGATGCAGCAATAGGGGGAAAAACGGGTTGTAATTTTTTAGAAGTGAAAAATGGAATTGGTACATTTTACACACCGAAAGCCATTATATTTTGCTTTACACTCCTAGAAACACTCCCTCACATAGAATTTAAAAATGGTATTGCAGAAATTATTAAAATCGGATTATTAAAACAAAAAAAAATTATTGATATACTAGAAAAAACTGAACCACAACAATTCAATATAGTAACAAAACATTTAATCGATATTATAAAACTTGCAATCCATGCCAAACTTAAAATTGTTTCAAAAGATTTTACGGAAAAAAATATTCGTGCGCTTTTAAACTTTGGTCATACATTTGCACATGCACTTGAATCAATAAGCCATTTTGCTATTTCTCATGGAGAAGCAGTAGCATGGGGCATATATCAAGAATTAAAACTCGGTTATACATTCCAAATAACCGAACGCTCGTATCTCGATTATGTAAAAAAAGTAGTAACATCATTTGGATTTGAAACATCTTTTTTTCATAGCAGTGCTAGAAAAATATTTGATAATGAAGATGATTTTGGAATGCAATTAATTGAACAGATGAAACATGACAAAAAAAATAAGGATACGCGTATAGCAGTTGTAACACAACAAAAACTAATGAGTAACACACTTCTTTTAATTGAATATGACAAACTTATAGAACTTATAAAAAAAATTAAAGGAGATTCATTATGTTAAAACAAATATTAGTTAAAATAAAAACACATTTATGTACTGATAGGCTTTATTCAAAAAATAGTGCAGTTATTTTTTTTATCATTGCCGTAGCTTTTATTGCTCTATTTTCTGGTGAACGATTACAAGTTGCTTCTAAACAAATTAAAAATACATACTTAAAAAATATTATTGTAGATATTACAACTCCTATTGCTGATATTTCTGGACAACTTCCATTTGAACTTTTTTTTACTAATACGCGTTCACAACTCATTACATTACTCAAATTAGAAAATGATTACCACTGGGATAATTTTTACTACAGTTCTAAACCAACATATTCTTTTTCAAATGATTATTTACTACAACAAACAAGTCGCACACAGACTACTGATACCGAAAGTAAAAGCGTCAACGCTCATTCACAATTTGCAAACGAAGTTACAAAAAACAAACTAAATATAGAAGAACAGAAAAATACTTCTTCGTTACTCATGGTACAACATGAATATACAAAACAAAGACCTTTACGAATATTATGTATCGGCGATTCACAGATGCAAAACTTAGCTGAAGGATTAAAACGAATTGTTGGTACCGATTCGAGATTTGACATAACAGATATTGCGGTTGTGTCATCAGGTTTTATTAGAACAGACTACTATAACTGGCCTGCAAAACTGCAAACTGTTTTTGAAAAAGCAGCACGAGAAAAAAAAGAATACGATGTTGCTCTCTTACTTTTAGGAATGAATGATAACCAAAATTTTTTTGACGGAAATGGTAATCTATTTCGCTTTGGCACAACTGAGTGGATAAATGGATATGAGAACAAAATGACAAACATTTTAAATATTATACAAAGCCATGTAAAAAAAGTGTATTGGATTGGATTGCCATTTGTAAAATCATCTTCATTTAATGCTTCAATCGATATAATTGAAAATGCACAAATAAAAACGGCACATACTTTTGATAATACAAAAGTTACACACATTTCAGTTCGCTCTATTGCAAATGCAGATAGCAATAAGTATAGTGATACAATTAAAGACGATAATGGAAAAACTATTCAATTTATGAAAGCAGATGGAACACATTATACATTAGCAGGTGCTACATACATTATGGATAAACTTGTAACACAGTTTTATTCTGATTTTAAGATAGAACCAAATTTTTGAGTATAAACAACATGCGCTCATAATGACATATAAACGCATGGTATTAATCGAGAATATCAAGTTTGAATCTGTATTAGAGTGCAGAATCTAGTCGTTAAATCGTAATGTTAAAGCACCTATGCCACCTTCAAGTTCTAATGAATGTTGCGCAGTTTTGCCGTTATATGTACCACTTCTAGAGTTTACTCCATCAATAGTCATACTTCCAAGCCCAGTGCTATATTTTAGATAATAATTTTCTTTCGATTCATGTAAGGTAATATCCGCTCCTCCAAGACCTATTTCTATTGAACTGTTTCCTGTTATGCGCCCATCGAAATGAATAGCACCCACACCACCCTTTATAGTGACATCGTGTAATGAACAATTTAGCATCGTTGTTTCTCCAACGCCAATATGTATCTTTGAGGTATCGGATTCAACTGAATTAAAAGTACTTTCCCCTACACCGCCATCAAAATTAAACTCTTTCATTTTAGTATTTTCAATAGTACATTTACCAACCCCATTACTGACCGTACAATCAGTACATGCTATATTTTCTATATGAAGATTGCCAATACCTGCTTTAATTGATACAGTATCAAAACTTTTTCCTAAGGGCACATATAAAACAATTCTACCAATTTTTTTTATTTTTTTATCACCAAAATTGATCCCAAATATCGTTATATTTTTTTGCTTTGGAATATTTACAACAAATTTATTATTAGTAATAGAAACATGATTCATTATCATTTTCTCACCATATACTTCAAGGGAAAAAAAACTATCTTCGGTATTCAAAATACTAAAATCACAGTTTTGCTTAATTGATACATCAATACTATCTATTTCATCAAATGAATATGTGTTAGTTTCCAGTAACTGAAATGAAATATTTTTCTCCGCTGAAACATTGTCCCTACTTGACACTACATGAGAGTTGTCATTATAATTGTCCGAATCATCGAAATCGAAGGCGAACTCAAATGCGTCCTTGTCAGAAAATACTATGCTTGATATATTTTTCATTCCTCTTACAAATTCATCGCGAACTTTTCTTCCGCGTATATGAATAATAATACCTGATATAATAATTAAAAAAACTCCAACAACTATACATATAAGACTTATTTTAACAGCTCGTTTCATTATATCCTACCCCCTATTATTTGTTGCGGACAGCACAAAAAATCATATATAGGCCATACAAAAAAATTGCAGGAATAGCTATCTTAAACAAAAGTTTTAAAATAAATCCGAGCAATCCAAACAATAAACCGATACCACCACCGATGATACCAAATAAAAGGCCAAAGATAGTACCAAATACAGCAATAAAAATTGCACCACACACAATGATTACTACTAAAAAGATAATTAAAGAAGATATCATACACCCACTCCTATTTTTTTGCTAGTTTACGCAACATAAAACTAATAAAATTTTTTATTAAAATAAATAACCCAATAGCACATCCAAGTGATACCAGACTAATCCCAATGAGCAACAGCGATATACTTGGAAAGGTAAACAAGGCAAAGATACTTGCAAAAAATAATGCAGCAAATATCACAACAAAAGCAATAGCAAATGATATAAGCACTGCAAATATTACCACAACAAGCACAATAATCACAATCAAAAGCGGGAGCGCAATGGGACTTGCGAGCAAAGCTAAGATTAAAAAGAGCACTACATTTTTGTTCTTCTTTTTTGCTTCACGCTTTACCGTATCACCCTCAGACAGTTCTTTATGAGCAAACTCCGCAAGTACTTTGCTCGCAATGTGACTCGGGCTTTTTAGTTCTTCCAAAACCTCTTGTTCTCGCTCTGGGCCAGCTTCCTCAAAATACTCGTAATAGTATTCCATTACCGCTTCTCGCTCTTCACTCGGAAGACGCGAAAGTTTTTTTTCAAGTTCATGTAAAAAATCTTCCTTAGTCATACCTTTCTCCTACATATTAAAAATAGCGTTGACAGTTTTACGATATTGTATCCACTCATTCACATTTAATTCATTTTGCTTAAGACCCTGCTTTGTAATTTCATAATACCGTCGATTGCGTCCATCATAGATTTCGTTATAACTCGTTACGAACCCTTTTTTTTGCAATCGTTTTAAAACAGGGTATAAGGTTGAATCAGATATTTCCATAATTTCTTTTATCTCCTGCGTGAGTTTATAGCCATAGGTTTTATTTTTAGCAATAACCGCCAAAACGCAGGCATCTAATAATCCGGATTGAACAGAAAAAAGCACTTAATTTTCACCACCTAGTAAATATAGTCATATTATACCTAATATAATATGGTTTGTCAATAAATAATTCCAAAAAAAGTAAAATTTTTTTAATTTTTTTTTTTCAAAACTAAAAAGATACTTGTATTTTAT
>JAFTEH010000018.1 GCA_017453745.1 Spirochaetaceae bacterium | reverse complement strand
TTCCTAAAACGCGGCACTACTAACCAGTTGCGTAATGGATTTAAGCAACTGGCAAGTTGGCATTCAGGACTTAAGCCAACTTGAGCCCTAAAGAACCCGACTAAAAGTAATAAGTTCCTAGTTATGCACTATGGAATTTAAGCAAACCTGATATTTTTAAAGACACTTCTAAAAAATTTTTAAAATTTTCCAGTTTTTAGAAGTGTCCTATAACTTTTTGCTACTTATCCATAAATTAGTCACGATTAACTCATAAACCAGTTGTTTATATTAAAACTTGATTTCCGTGGGTAAAAATAGGAAAATCAAATTTCATAAGCAAAGGAAAAGGATTCAGTAGTACTCCGTCATTGCGTGTGAAACTTTTTTTGTATCGTGGTGTTTTTCTTATATGTGCAGTGTAAAAAGATATTGGGTGCCTGTGGCATGCCTTTTTTTATTGTGTTTAACCATTGCTTGCTCAAAACGTGTTTCTAGTGATAGGTTTTATGTAGCGGAAGAAAATGCTGTCGCAACGGATCTTGTTTCAAAAGTCCGTGAATTGAAAGGTATGGAAGTCGCCACTAATGAGACAGTAGAGCATGCTGATATGTTACCCTATTCACGCATGTTAATTAAAAATGCCCATATCCGATTTGAACTAACGAATCCTATCGAAACAAACGAGCGTATTCAGCAATTACTTGAACAATTTGAAGGATATATTACCGAAGAAAATGAGCATGAAGGCGCAAATGGAAAAACGCTCAATGGAACCATTGTTATAAAGGTACCATCGCATAATTTTGATGCTTTTATAGAAGAACTTTTGATTGTTGTAAAAAAGTTTTCAAGTAAAAATATTTACACTGAAGATGTTACGGCAGAGTTTATAGATAATGAAGCGAGATTACGCGTACAACGAAATGTAGAAGCACGCTACTTACAAATACTCGAAAAAGCACAGACAGTAAGTGAAATTTTAGAGGTTGAAAATGAATTACAAAATATTCGAAGTTCTATTGAAACGCTTGAAGCAAGACAGAATTATTTTAAAAATCAAGTAGCCTTTAGCACTATTAGTCTTGTATATTTTGTCAATGCTCATTCAACCGTTTCGATATTTTCTCGTATTTTAGATGCATTTATGGAAGGTGGTGAGATTTTATTAGGTATAATTTCTCTGTGGCCACTTATTATCATTATAGTTGTGCTTGTGTTCATTGTACGAAAAATACTTAAAAAGCGTAAACTTTCTAAACAAGGAATAGTTGAAAAAGAAACTACTTAATGGTAAACTTTTAACTATGACTGGGCATTTTTCTGAATTACAGTTAAAGCACTTTGTAGATGATTTTGAAAAAGAGTTTGGGCATTCTCATTTCCCTGTAACAGTCGTGTGTGCACCTGCTCGGGTAAACTTAATCGGTGACCATATCGACTACAATGGGGGTTTTGTTTTTCCCTGTGCGGTGAATCTCTATCTCAAAGTAGCCGTAAGAAAAAATACTACACAGACATTTGTATATAAAAGTTCAAATCAAGACCGTTTTTATACCTTTGATATATCTGAAATGCTCAAATGTGATGAAACAAAAGGTTTTGCAAATTATATAAATGCTGCTATTGTGTTTTTGCGACAAAGAGGTTTGGTTTTAGATTCGGGATTTGAATTGTATATCGAAAGTGAAATTCCGATGGGTAGTGGGCTTTCATCTTCTGCTGCCTTAGAAGTAGCAACAATACTGGCATTATGTCATTTATTTTCCTTTGAACTTTCACGGAAGGAAGTTGCCTGTTTGGGACAGGAATGTGAAAATAAATTTTTGGGTTTGCAGTCAGGTATTATGGACCAATTTATTATAGCACATGCTCAGGCAGATACAGCCATGCTATTAAATACACGAACCCTTACCTTTGAACTAAAACCGTTTTTACTAAAGGAGCATCGGTTAGTGGTTATAAATTCGTGTAAACCACGCTCGTTAGTTGAATCCAAGTATAATGAAAGAAAAGCAGAATGTGAAACGGCATTGCGTATATTAAAACCTCTTTTTAAAATCGATAATCTTTGTGAATTGACTGAAAAGGATATTGGAAGGGTTGAACAAATATTTCTTGACAGAATAAAGAGCAAAGATTTTGAAGTAGATAGTCGACAGGATTTGACTGCCATCACAGGCGAAGTATTATTTAAGCGAACAAGACATTGTATATATGAAAATTCCTATGTTTTGCATTCTTGCCGCGCCTTAGAAGCACATAATATAAAAGAGTTTGGGAATTTAATGTATGCCTCTCATCGTTCACTTTCAAATGACTATGAAGTATCAGGAAAAGAATTAAATAGTCTTGTTACGAGGGCAATGGAATCTTCATATTGTCTTGGTTCTCGAATGACAGGGGCAGGATTTTCTGGTTGTGCTATTGCACTTGTACATGTCGATGGGCTTGATTCCTTTTTTAATACCGTACGCACGGGCTACAAAAAGGACTGTAACCTTGATTGTGAGTTTTATATTTGTAATGCAGTGGACGGGGCGCAGGTTTTGTAAAAACTAAAATTGAAATCACAAGGAGATTATGGAAAACTATGAAATATATTGGTTTTATTGTCGGGTTATTTTTTGTTTTTTTTGCTTGTAAGTCTAAGGAAGCAGATGTGGAAAAAGATAAGGTTGTACAAGAAATTGAAGTGGTAAAGGGGCAGGATTCAATTTTAGTTATTTCTGGTCCAAAAAAAACAAAGCCATCACAACTGCCGGTTGAACTTTCTGATTTGCCGCTTGATTTTTCAAAATTGCCATCAGAAGCAGAGCGTTTTAATGTCGAATATTCGGTGTTGCGCTCTGGAGCAAATTCACCGTATTCTGGTGGTGGAATTATACGCTCAATCGAAGACTTACAGCGGTTAGGTATTGACAAAAAAGATATAGGTGCAGGTATTGATTTTTCAAAACAAGCCTTAGTTATTGCTGAAGCAGGAACTTTTCCTACAGGCGGTTTTTCTATTTCGCTTATGTCAGCTATACTAACTGAACATAAGTTACATCTGAGTTTTTTTGTGCAGTCACCTGCTCCCGATGTTGCTGTAACGATGGCATTTACAAAACCATATATTGCCGTTGTTCTTACTGTTCCGTCTGATGTTGAAATTGATATGCATATAGTAGGTGCAAACCCTACTAGACCGCGTGATAAGTTTTCACTAGAATAGCCTGTATGCAAAATTCTAACATTATAAAAGGGTTTGTAGTTTTAGAAGGAATAGATGGTTCTGGAACTACTACCCAAGTTTTGCGTTTAAAAAACTGGCTTACAAATTGTGGAAAAAGTGTTTTTACAACATGTGAGCCCACTGAAAATGAAATAGGGCTTTTTTTGCGCCGATGTCTTTCAAAAAAAACGACTGTTCAAGCTGAAACAATGCCCTTTCTTTTTGCCTCTGACCGTAGTGAGCATATTTATGGTGATAATGGTATTTTACATCATATACAGAAGGGTAGCATTGTAATTTCGGATAGGTATTTATTTTCTAGTTTGGCGTATCAGGGCGCAAGTGGTTTTTTTGAACTTGCAAAAAAACTGAATGCCGATTTTCCATTACCTGAGATTCTTTTTTATTTTGATATACAACCATCACGAGCATTTCAGCGTATTGAAAAGAGAGGAACA
Organism: Spirochaetaceae bacterium; assembly: GCA_017453745.1. Taxonomy (GTDB): domain Bacteria; phylum Spirochaetota; class Spirochaetia; order Treponematales; family Treponemataceae; genus Treponema_B. The sequence continues at coordinate 21,100 of JAFTEH010000018.1, read as the reverse complement.
CAAAAGGAGTTATATGAAGTTTTGCAATTTCAGGAAAAGGTTGCTGCCCAATATGAACTAACACTTGCACATTTTGAAACTTCTCCTATGCGTATTATTCGAATACCTGCTGAACAACCTGAAGATATTGTTTTTGAAAACTTAAAAACGAGTTTGCAAATGATTTTTGCTTGATGTTTTAAAATTACTCTGGAGGCATTTATTTTTTGTTATGTTTAATAGTATATATGGAACAATTACGGAAAAAAATATTGATACTGCTTGCATTGATACGGGAAGTATTGAATGGCTTGTTAGTATGTCGAATAAATCGCTTGAAAAAATGCGCATCAATGAAAAACAACGCATCTACCTTTATTTGCAGCACACTGAAAATGCAATGTCTCTTTTTGGATTTGTTACACTACAGGAACGAAATTTATTTTTAGATTTATTAAAGGTAAATGGTATTGGTCCAAAACAAGCTATTAAGATTTTATCTCATGTCGAAACAGAGGATTTTATACACATTCTTGAATCTGGTGATGCCGAACGATTAAAAGGTATTCCCGGTGTTGGTAAAACAACTGCACAAAAAATTATGTTGACCTTACAAGGAAAGCTCACCACAAGTACTTGTTTTAATGGGGAGTCAAGTATAGATATGCAATATGCAGATATTTGTACTGCTCTCGTACAAATGGGATTTGATAGGCGCTCTGTTCGTGAATGTGTCAATAGGATTGTCAAAGAACAAAGTGCACATTCAACAGGTATGAATGAAAATGAAATTTTGCGAGAAGCGATTGTACAGTTGTCATCACGGTAATTGCAAGATGAAAAAGGCACAAGTTGGTATTGTTTGCGTACTCTTTTTTTTAAGTGCTTTTGCAATTAAAAGTATTATACCTACATTTAGTAATGAGTATTCTTTTGTTGTGTACGATAGGCAGGGGCATTTATTAAATGCGCAAGTTTCTGCTGATGAACAGTGGCGATTTCCGCCGATGGATACAAGAGAAACACTATATAGCAAGTGCGCAATTATATACGAAGATTCTTCTTTTTATTTTCATAATGGTATTGATATGCTCGCTATTATACGAGCACTTTTTTTGAATATAAAACATTCTCGTATTGTTTCTGGTGCTTCGACATTAACAATGCAACTTGCTCGTATTTCTGAACAAAATAAAGCACGAACATTTTTACAAAAAGTCAAGGAAATGGCTTTGAGTGTTGTGTTAGAATTTTTCTATCCAAAAGATGTCATTTTAAAAATGTATGAAGATAATGCACCTTATGGGGGAAATGTCATAGGGATTAGTGCCGCAAGTTGGAGATATTTTTCGCGTGCACAAGATAATTTAACTGTTGCAGAACTTGCAACACTTGCTGTTCTTCCCAATGAACCTTCATTGGTGAGACCTGGTAAAAATGATGAGAGACTGAAAGCAAAGAGAGATAGTTTATTATTGCGTCTTAAAAACAAGCATATTATTTCTGAAGAATTATATTCGTTGAGCTTACTAGAAGATACTCCGACAGTTCCGAAGCCATTGCCGTATATCATTCCTCACTATGCGCAATATATTAAAAAACAATCTGATGTACAATTTGCATTAGTTGATATTGATACAAGATTACAGGAACGCTTAAATCATATTGTAGAAGCAAATTCGCTTGAAGCATCTCGTTCTGGTGTGCATAATGCTTGTGCTATAATTTTGGAAAACAAAACTGGTAGGGTATTAGCCTATGTTGGTAATACTGGCATACATGAAAAAATGCGCATAGTGGAAAATGAAGAAGTGGATATGGTACAAGCAGAGCGTAGTAGTGGTAGCTTATTAAAACCTTTTTTATATGCAGCCTCGATTGATTCTTCTATAATACTACCCACACAACTTTTGCGCGATATGCCCACTCAGTTTGGCTCTTACATTCCGCAAAATAATTCGCATTATTATCTTGGTGCAGTTGCCGCAAATGAAGCGCTCACTAAATCGCTTAACATTCCTTTTGTGTATTTGTTGAATCAATATTCTATTGAGCATTTTTTGGCATTGCTAAAAGATTTAAAACTATCTACATTTACACACGATGCGCAATACTATGGACTCCCTCTCATACTTGGGGGTGGCGAACTGACATTATTTGAAATTGCAAATGCGTATAGAAATCTTGTACTACAAGCCTTAGGTATACACACAGATTTTCCAATCAGCGAAGCAGCATGTCGCATTACTCTTGAAGTTTTACTTAATGGGGTGCGTCCAAATGAAGAAGAAGCATGGAGATATTTTTCTAAGAGTAAACAGATTGCATGGAAAACAGGGACGAGCTATGGAAATAAAGATGCTTGGAGTATTGGGGTGACTAGTGAATATACTGTTGGGGTTTGGTTTGGGAATGCCAATGGTGTGGGGCGACCTGAAATCACTAGTTCACATCTGGCTGCTCCACTTATGTTTCGTATTTTTGAATTATTACCACATTCGGTATGGCCTCATATCAATGAAATAGAATATAAAACGGTTTCAGTATGTAAACATTCTGGATATATTGCTGGAGAATATTGCGATGACACAATCGAAACTATCTTGCCATCACATACACTTATTGAAAACACTTGCCCATATTGCAAACCTATTCCACTTACGAGCGACGGTAAATTTCGCATTGGAAATATACATGAAACAAAGGGAATGCCCATTATAAAAAACTTTTTTGTGTTGCCTCCAGGTCAAGAGTATTATTATTCACAAGCACATCCTGAATATGAAAAACTTCCTCCTACTACTATGTCTGCACATACAAGTGTAGATTTTGAGATTATTTTTCCAGAAAAAAATTCGTATATATATATACCAACTCAAGTTGATGGTAGACCTGGTGCTTTTGTCGCAAAGGCTGCATATTTAGAAGTTGATCAACAGTTGTTTTGGTTTTTAGATGAAACTTTTATTGCTACAACAAAAAATATTCATGAACTAGAATTGCATACGAGTTATGGTCCACATCACTTGACAATTATGGATAGATGGGGAAATGAACAAACATTATATTTTTTTGTATTAAGTGAATAGTTTTTTTTATCTCTTTTTTGTTATAATACATGTATGAAAATACTTTTTTTACTTTTTAGCTTAGCTCTTTTTTCTTGTGAAGAAAAAATGGAAGTTGAAGCGCCCGTTGAAAATACCGATGTGTTGGAACATTCTATTTTGGAAGTTGAACCTATTATAATCGAACCATATAAATGGAAGTATGATAGTTATGAAAACCATTTTTTTACTAAGGATTTTATACAAAACTTTCATAATGAAATGTCAAAGATGAATATTAAATCGGCTATCATTGTACATGATGGTTATATTATTGATGAGTACTATGCTTCTGGGTATACTGCTTCATCTGTTTTTCCCGTTCATTCGTGTTCAAAAAGTATTACCAGTGCCCTATTTGGAATTGCGCTTGAAAAAGGTTTTATAAAAGATGTTAATGCCCCAATTTATAATTTTTTTCCAGAGTTAGATGAGGATTCTCCATATTCTCATATTACATTAGCGCAATTATTAAGTAATACATCTGGGATTAAAACAACTGAAACTGATTGGTATAATTGGCGTTCCTCATCTAATTGGACAGATTATCTTTTTCATTCTCCTGTTGTATATAAACCAGGTTCTACCTTTAGTTATTCTACTGGTAATACACATTTACTTTCTAATGTTATTGAGCGAGTAACAGGAAAAAATTTATTTGCGTTTGCGCAAGAAGTATTATTGCATCCCATCGGTATGACAAGTGCTACCTGTGGTAATTCTCCTGAAGGAGTTGGTGATGGTGGAAATGGTTTTAGAATGACGGCAAAAGATATGGCTTTGTTTGGTTTGCTGTATCTGCAAAATGGAAATATAAATGGAAAACAAATTATTTCTGAAGATTGGATAAAAACTTCTACTTCGGCACATGTTGTACGCCATCAAGCATCAGATTATGGGTATCAGTGGTGGATAAATAGTTTTGGAAAACATTCCGTATATTTTGCAAATGGTCATGGTGAGCAATTTATTTTTGTAATTCCTGATACTCGTTTTGTAATTACTTTTACAAGTGGTTATAATGATAATAGTCATTTTACACAGTATAGGAAGTTTGTTGAAAATATTTTACTCACCTTTGATAAGGCAAAGTAATTTTTCGTTCAATCAATACTATCATTGTAAGCAGAGAGTAGTCACATTATCTATTTGAATAAAAAATTACTTTGGGTTCTTATTATTTTTCTGATTTACTATATCGCGCTGGTATTGCACGAGCTTTCATTAATGCAAACACAATACTTGGAATAATAAGCAAATGTAAGATTATACCAGGTATTGCTTTTACAAAATAACTTGTAGTCCATGCAGTGAATGAATATGCATTTGGTGCAAAGATTAATGCTCGTGCAAGTCCTGCAATTATTCTTCCGAAAAGCATAGAACCAATTAAGCTTGCATAGAGATCTATGTATGTGTTTTTTGTTTTAATTATACACATAAAGATACTCGCACTAACACCATAGGCTGCGAGTTCAATTATCATTTGTGGAAGATATGCAGCACCCGGCATTCCTGTTAAAAGACTGGAAAAAAGTGGACCAAGTATTCCACATAGTAAACCGAATGGCCAAGAGCATATTAAGCCACATAAAAAGACCGGAATATGCATGGGTGAATAAATGCTTCCGGCATTTGGAATAGCATGAAAAGCTTGTGGTAGTACAACACACAGAGCAACACAGAGCGCTGTAATTACGCTCTGTTTTATGGTAGATAGTTTGTTCATAGAACATCTCCTAAAAAAATTAAAATAGAATTGCACAGGCAACTCCTATTATACAGATACTAAGTATCATATAATCTAAGTAATTAAGTTTTATCATGAACCTATTGTTTCGTTTTGTTTTTGGATTGAATCCGCGTGCTTCCATAGCAAGACTTAATTCATCTGCTCGTTTAAAAGCAGAAACAAAAACAGGAATAAGTAATGATAAAAAAACATGTGCTCGCTTAATATAATTTGATGCATTAAATTGAGCACCGCGAGCAATTTGCGCTTTTTTAATTGTTTCTATTTCTTCACTGAGAATGGGAATAAAGCGCATAGTTATTGAAATGATAAGTGAAATAATATTTACAGGAATACCTATAAAAGATAATGGTTTTAAAAGAACGATACAAGTATTCATAAATTCAATAGGTTGAATGCTTGTCATTATAATAGAAGTAAAAATAATAATTATAGCTAAGCGAAAAACGATAGATAGTCCTTGTATGAGCCCATTATATGATGGAGTAAAAATCCAAAAATGAGCAAAAGAGTTTTGAGGATCAAAGAATAAAAGATTCATTAGGATAATTGTTAAAATAAAATAACGACTATTAAAAAGTGTAGAATACACGCTATTTGTATGAAACTTGAAAATAAAAAGAAAAAAAATAGTTGCTATTGAAATAATTGCAAAACCAATTAGACGAGATGTTGTGACTACCATTATAATAAGCAAAATAAGAGATATGAGTTTTGTGATAGGTGAAATTTTTTTCATTTACTTATTTTTCCTTATAAAAATTTTTTACTAATTCATTTAATAGTTCATTATAACACACCGTTTTCGATAAACTTATTTTTTTTAGCTGTGAAAGTTTTAAGCATATTTCACTAACTGAACATGTGTTTAAATTATGTTGTTTTAAAAATGCTACATTATAAAAATGCTCATTTGTGGGTAAATCGCTAATTATTTTGCCATCTTCAAGAGCAAGAATACGGGTACATGTTTCTGCAAGAAAATCATTATTATGCGAAACAATTAGTATTGTTGTTTTGTGTTGTAGCAATTTAAGTAATTTCAGTAGTTGCTTTATACCATCATAATCAAGTCCAGATGTTGGCTCGTCCAATAAAAGTATTTCAGGTTCACAACAAATAATACTTGCTATTGCTAATTTTCGTTTTTGTCCTCCTGAAAAAGCAAAGGGTGATTCATCTTTTATAGCATTAAAATCAAAATTGAATAATTCTAGCGTGTCTTTTATCTTTCGTGTCGTAGTTTGTTTATCTATCCCTAGATTGATTAATCCAAATGCTAATTCATCATACACTGTGTGTGCAAAAAGTTGCTTTTCAGGGAATTGAAATACTATACCGACTCTACCATTTGTTATCAGTGAACCAGAACTTGATTTATAAACTTGTGCAATTAGTTGTAAAAGAGTTGATTTTCCACAACCTGTATGACCAACAATACCAATGACTTCTCCTTTTTTTACGGTAAAGGATATGTCATTTAAAATGTCTTTGTTTTTTGCATAAGAAAAATGTATATTTGTCAATTTTATAATTTGCATAGTGCCTCTTCTAATTCATCAAGTGTAACAGGACATGTTTTTAATTGTATGCCCTTATCAGCCAAATCATAATATAAGCGAACTGAAATAGGAACTTCAATTCCACATTTTTCTAGTAACATTTTATTTTGTAGTATTGTGTTTACTGAATCAAAGGCAACTACTTTGCCCTCATCAACTATAGCTATACGGTTTGAATGTATTGCTTCATCAATACGATGTGTTATGAGAATAATAGTCATGCCTTGTGTATGTAATGATTTCATAACATGTAAAACTTCTTTGCGTCCTTCATCATCAAGCATTGAAGTGGATTCATCAAATATAAGTAGTTTTGGATGTGCCACAAGAACTCCAGCAATAGCAATGCGCTGTTTTTGACCACCTGAAAGGTTTTGTATATTTTCTTTTTCAAATCCCTGCATCGAAACTTTTTTAAGAGCGTCAATGACAAGTTCTGTTATTTTTTCTTGTGGTACAGAATAGTTTTCTAGAGTAAAAGATATATCTTCTTCAACAATAGAAGAAACAAATTGATTATCAGGATTTTGAAAAACCATTCCAACTTTCTGTCTAATGATTGGGGTATGTTCTTTTTTATTTACATCAAGATTACAAACAAAAAGTGAGCCCTGTTGAAGTTTTAATAAAACATTTAAATGACGGATAAAAGTAGTTTTACCTGAACCATTTTTTCCTAAAAGGGTTATAAACTCACCTTGCTTGATAGTAAGCGCAAAGTTATTTAGTACATTTGTGTTTGATTCTTCGTAATTAAAATATATGTTTTGAGCATTTACAATCATAAAAATACACCAATCAACAATTCATTTATTGATATGATTTATCTTCATGATAACAAAAGTTCTTAGTTTAATTATTTTACTGACAAAGTTCTTTTAGTTTAGAAACTGCTTCTTCGATCAATGTTCCCAAACTATAATTTGATACGCCCACAATGTAATTATCACAATTACTGAACGGTATAAATATTCTCGTAGCCTTTGAGCGAGCAATAGAAAGCGCAATTTTCGGTGTGATTTCTCCAAGCATCGCATCTGTAATTACAAGACCTATCGGCCCCACGATAATACTCGCACGCTTACTAGCAACACAAATGGAGTTCTCTCCAGTTGCAACTTCATCGGCTCCAGCCTTGAGCATTGCCATCGTGGCAGTAGAGTTAGTACCACATGCGATAATATGAGCATTGATTGCATTTTTACGCATACTTGTAATCAACTGCTTCCCGAGACCGCCCCCTTGTGCATCTACAACTAAAACGGTTTGGGTAATTTCGCTACTCATACTTATCTTTAAGTATACTAATACTTTTTTGAAAAGTCAAGTGGGCGAGCCTTTCTGTTGCAATAAGTACAGTTGAAAAGTCTAACCCATTGACATAAATTGCTAATTTTGGTATTTTTTACACCATGATAACTTATAAACAATTGCGCGATATGTATATCCAGTTTTTTAAAAGTAAGCAACATGCTGAAATTTCTGGTAAATCTCTGGTACCTGAAAATGACCCAACCGTTCTTTTTACAACTGCTGGAATGCATCCACTTGTGCCATATCTATTAGGAGAGGTTCACCCCGAAGGAAAGCGATTAACAGATTATCAAAAGTGTTTTCGTACTGCGGACATAGATGAAGTGGGGGATGCATCACATTTAACTTTTTTTGAAATGCTTGGGAATTGGTCATTAGGCGATTATTTTAAAGAAGAATCTATTGCCTGGAGTTTTGAATTTTTAACTTCACCTCAGTATTTGCATATCCCTATTGAAAAACTATTTGTTACCGTATTTGAGGGGGATGAAATAGTTGCCAAAGATGAAGAATCTGCACATATATGGAAAAAATTAGGAATTGCTCACGATAGAATTTACTTTTTGCCTCGTTCAGACAACTGGTGGGGACCTGCGGGGGAAACAGGGCCTTGTGGACCTGATACTGAAATATTTATTGATACGGGAAAAGAAAAATGTAGCCCGACTTGTAAACCAGGTTGTCACTGCGGAAAGTATGTAGAAATTTGGAATAATGTATTTATGCAATATGAAAAAACAAAGGACGGCTCCTTTATACCACTTTCGCGCAAGTGTGTTGATACTGGTATGGGGGTTGAACGCACCGTTGCAATGTTAAATGGTTTTAAGTCTGTATATGATATAGACATTTTTCAAGAAATTCTCAAAGGTATTAGTCAGTTTTCAAATACTGCTTATGGTAAAGATGCCGTTTTAGATACTTCAATGAGGATAATCGCAGACCACTTGCGTGCAAGTTGTTTTATTCTCGGTGATCCCAAATCAGTTTTACCTTCTAACCTTGGTGCAGGATATGTCTTGCGGCGACTTATTCGAAGAACGATACGGCATTGCAAAAAACTAAATATTAACGAGCAAGATTTGTTACATATTGCCAGTATTATTATTGAGCAAAACAGGGACTTATATCCTGAGTTACTTGAAAAAAAAGAGCATATCTTAAAAGAACTCAATACAGAACAAAATAAGTTTTTTGAAACTTTACGAAAAGGGGAGCAAGAATACGAAAAGTTACTTCCTAATTTGCTCAAAAACCCAAATAAGATAATTCCAGGTCGTTTAGCATTCCGTTTATATGATACATACGGTTTCCCCTTTGAACTTACTGAAGAATTAGCTTGTGAATCAGGATTGACTGTTGACAAGCAAGGATTTGATGAAGCATTTAAAAAGCATCAGGAACTTTCTCGTGCTGGGAGTGAACAAACATTTAAGGGCGGACTTGCGGACCATAGCGAGGCAACCACTGCCTATCATACAGCGACACATCTTTTACACAAGGCTTTGAGATTGGTATTAGGTGAGCATGTAGAACAGCGAGGCTCAAATATTACGGCGGAGCGTTTGCGTTTTGACTTTACCCATTTCCAACCGATGACAGATGAACAAAAAAAAGAAGTAGAGCGCATTGTGAATGAGCAAATTGCAGCCCATCTTCCTGTGACTATGGAAACGATGCCACTTGAAGATGCAAAAAAAGCGGGAGCTATGGCACTGTTTGGAGAAAAGTACGAATCAATCGTCAAAGTATATCGTATCGGTGATTTTTCACTTGAAGTATGTGGTGGTCCACATGTTACTAATACAGAAAGTCTTGGTCATTTCCGTATTGCAAAAGAACAATCTTCTTCTGCGGGGGTGCGTCGAATTAGAGCGGTGTTAGAATAAAGCAGAATATTATGAAAAAGCATATTCAGACGGCATTTGACTTATTTACTACTTTTTTTAAAATAGGCGCTTTTACCTTTGGTGGTGGTATTGCTATGCTTCCTATTTTGCGTAAAGAAGTCGTAGAAAAACGAAACTGGGCTACCGATGAACAAATGCTTGACTATTTTGCTATTGGACAAAGTACACCTGGTGTTATCGCTACAAATGTCGCTACATTTATTGGTTTTAAGTTACTGGGTTTTTTTGGGGCACTCCTTGCTACCTGTGCTATTGTACTTCCATCTATTATTATAATTACCGTTATCGCAATTACCAGTCACGCAATAAAAGATTTTGCCTTTATTTCTAAAATCTTGCAAGGTATCAATGTTGCTGTTGCTGTATTGCTTTTTTCTGCACTCATTGACCTCAGCAAAAAAACACTGGTTGATATTTTTACTGCTGTAATCGCTTTAATTGCATTTATCGGTATGAAAGTTTTGTCTATTTCAGCATTGTGGATTGTCCTATTTGCAGCCGTACTCGGAATTATAAAAAAAACGCTGCAAGCAAAAAATACAGAGGAAGTGTAAACAGATATGGAAAGTTCGATTAGTTTGTTTTCCTTAGCCTTACTCTTTTCATATATTGGGCTCTGTAGTATAGGAGGGGGACTTGTTGGTATTAGCATTATGCAACAGGAACTTATACCTCGAAATCTCATTTCAATGGAAGAGTTTTATTCAATGATTGCGATTTCTGAATCGACCCCTGGTCCTATCGGTGTAAATATGGCAACTTTTATAGGTAATAGATTATACGGAGTTGTTGGTGGTTGTGTAACGACAGCAGCTCTCGTTTTTCCTTCGTTTGTAATTATTATAATAATAGCCTTATTTGCACGAAGTATAAAAGATAAACCAATGGTAAAAAATGCTTTTTATGGTATTCGAGCCGCTTCAACGGGAATGATTGCTGTTGCTTGTTACAGTGTACTTTCGATTACGATTTTTAGTATTTCAGATGCTTTTACTAAAAACTGGTACAGTATTATACATGTAAAACAAACGATATTTTTTTTTCTGGCATTAGGTATATTACGCTTTATAAAAAAAATACATCCGCTCTTTATTATTGTTTTGGGTGCCTTATTTGGGTATCTTTTTTTGTAGTCTTACTCCTCAAAATTGTAAGACTTACTCTATTGCTATTCCCAAAGATCCATTGTAGACACTTTAAGCTGTGCATCAAAAATTGGTTTCTTTAGGCTATGCTTGTTTTGAGATTATCTAAAATGTATTTAATCTACTATTTATTCAAAGACAATAAAATGTACTAAATAAAGAAAAAATCTTTGTCGATACTGACTATAGGGTACTTGACTATAAGATTTTACAGATATTTATTTGAAAGTACAAAAAAACTTCTGGAGCTACAAAATGGAAGATCAGGCACATGAACTAAAAAAAATGATGAGCGAAAAAAATAAAGAAGAACACATTAATATATTGCCACAGCGAAAAACAAAAATTATCGCTATCACCAGTGGAAAGGGTGGTGTCGGTAAAACAAATATAGCGACGAACCTTGGTATTGCATACGCACGGATGGGAAAAAAAGTAATTGTTATCGATGCCGATTTAGGTCTTGCAAATGTTAATGTTATGATGAATATTATACCGCAATATAACTTATATCATGTTATCAAACGACAAAAGACAATGTCAGAAATAATTATTTCTACTAATTATGGTGTTAAGTTAATTGCCGGCGCATCTGGTTTTTCAAAAATCGCTAATATGAATGAGGATGACAGAAATGCGTTTATAAAGGAAATGTATACATTAGCAGAAGCAGATATTATTATCATTGATACGAGTGCTGGGGTTTCCAAAAATGTTATTTCTTTTTTGGTTGCTGCTGATGAAGTCATTGTGGTAACAACTACTGAACCGACTGCAATTACCGATGCATACGGTATTATAAAAATTATAGCAACTGAAGTAGATAATATGGATATTAACTTAAAACTCATTGTAAATCGAGTAAATACTTCAGGTGATGGTAAAAAAATTGCAGACCGTATGGTACATATTGCTTCGCAGTTTTTGAACTTAAAAATTGAATATTTAGGATTTATATATCAAGATAGTGCTGTTGAGCAAGCCGTATTAAAACAAGTTCCATTTTTTGAATATGCTCCAAAATCAAAAGCAAGTGCTTGTATTCGTCATATTGTGTATCGGTTAGAAAAAACAGGTTTTACAGAATCTGGCGGTTTATCTGGATTTTTGCGAAAGTTGTTTGGTCGTAAACAAGAGTTTTAATTTTTTAATCGGCATACTTCGGTTCAATATCAGGGTATGGTGTTTTCAAAATATATTGCAAGCGATGAGATATGACTATCGTCGTACAAATTAAAGGAATATTAAAATGAATATCAATGGTGTTAATGTTGGATTTATTGGTTTAGGCGTAATGGGTAAGAGTATGGCACATAATCTTATTCAACAGGGATGTACATTATTTGTTTTTACACGACGCAAGGAAAGTGCAGAAACGGTATTGTCAGAAGGCGCAATTTGGTGTAATTCACCAGCGGAAGTTGCTCAACAGTGTAAGTATGTATTTAGTATTGTTGGTTATCCGAATGACGTAGAACAAATTTACTTTGGAGAACAAGGCTTAATTGCAGGCAGTGGTAAGAATACTATCTTAGTTGATATGACAACATCTACGCCGTCCTTGGCAAAACGAATATACGAAAAATGTAAAGAAAAAAATGTTTCATTTATCGATGCGCCTGTTTCAGGTGGAGATGTTGGTGCAAAAAATGGAACGCTTTCTATTATGTGTGGTGGTGATGAAGAAGTTTTTAAAAGTGTTCTTCCCCTTTTTTCTTGTTTAGGAAAAAGTTTTTCGTATATGGGTGGTCCAGGTTCTGGGCAACATACTAAGGCTGCAAATCAAATTTTAGTTGCTGCAAATTTATTTGGCGTTGTTGAAGCAGTGAGATACGCAGAAAGTGTAAATCTAGATCCTAAAAAGGTTATAGAAGCAGTTGCCAATGGCGCTGCAGGAAGTTGGCAACTTATAAATAATGGTAAAAAAATACTCGACAAAGACTATGCACCGGGCTTTTTTTCTAAGCACTTTTTAAAAGATTTGCGTATAGCATTTGATGTAGCAGAAGAATTGAACTTGAAACTGCCACTACTGGAACTTGCAAAAAACACTTTCGATGCTCTATGTAATAGAGAGTTTTCAGAGCAGGGAACACAAGTCTTATATGAATATTACGCAACTTGTTTACGCTAACTTTATTTTCTCCAATAGTTTTTATTAAACATGATGAGCATGGTATATAGTTCAAGTCGCCCTGCTATCATACTAAATGAAAAAAAGTATTTTGCCCAGTCGGCAAAAAAGAGAAAACTTTTATCAGGGGCTATCATATCAAAACCGGCCCCTATATTGCCGACAAGGGTTAATCCGGTAACTATTGAGGAAAAGACATTAGCACCTGCAAGAACAGCGATACAACTCGTAAGCACAACTAAAAATAAATAGAGAAAAATAAATCCTGCAACGCTATATACAACATCCATTCTACCAGGTTGTCTATTTAGTTGTATGCTGAAAACACCATGCGGGTAGAGTACTCGTTTCATTTCATTCCCTGCTTGTTTTTTTAAAATAACCCAACGCACAACCTTGATACCACCGGCAGTAGAACCAGAACAACCACCAATTAAAAATAAAAACAGTAATATGAACTTTGCAATTTCAGGCCATGTGTTATAGTTTACACTGGAAAAGCCCGTTGTACTCATAACCGATGCAACTTGAAAAAATGAATGTTCAAATGCTTTAAAAACACCATATTTAGGAATAATTGCTATGCCTAATAGTACTGCACAGGTAAAAAATATTTTTATAAATGCTCTAAATTCAGAATTTTTAATAGTGTCTTCTGGATGCCCCTGAAACATTCTAATATAAAGGGAAAAATTGATAGCTGCTAAAAACATAAACACAGTACAAATATAGTTGATTGTGCTACTATTATATGTACCAATACTCGCATTTTTAGTTGAAAATCCACCTGTGCCTAATGTTGAAAAGCTATGTGAAATAGCATCAGTGAGATTCATGCCCGCAAGCAATAAGGCAAGTATTTGGATAAGCGTTAAACTTGCATAAATATACCAAAGTGCTTTAGCGGTTTCGGCTATTTTTGGAGTGATTTTTCCCTTATCCGGACCAGTTGTTTCACTTTTAATGAGCGTAAATCCACCAATTCCTAGAAGCGGAAACAACGCTACTGCAAGAACAATAATACCCATACCACCAAGCCAATGTGTTTGTGCTCGCCATATTAAAATACTTTTTGGTAAACCTTCTATTTCGTTTAAAATGGTTGCACCTGTTGTTGTAAATCCAGATGTCGATTCAAAAACACAATTACTGAATCCTTGTATAGCCCCTGAAATAAAAAAAGGTAAAGCGCCAAGTAGGCAGGTCAAAATCCATGCAAAAGCAACAAGACAGATTCCACCCCTTGTTGATAGTTTAAAAGAATAGTTTTTTGTTGTAAAAACTAATACAAGCGTTATTAAAAGGGTTGGTATCATCGGAATTAAAAACGATGGTAAAACTTCATATTCATTATACGCAAAAATAAAAATAATTGGTAATATGAACGAGAGTACTACACAACTGAGAATAAAAAAAATAACTTTTGCATATTGTAAAAATTTCATTTTTCTCCACCAATCATTTTACTTATTCGTTGACTTTCGGATGTCTTACAGATGATTAAAACTCTATCTCCGATTTCAAATTCTGTAGCACCATTTGGTAAAACGCTATTGCCATTGCGTTCAAACATTAAGCACAAAAAAACGCCATGCTCCGAAAAATCTTGAATAGGTTTTCCGATAATTGAAGATGTTTGTGTTACCGATATTTCGATAATTTCTAATGTTCCATCTCCAACTGTGTGAATTGACTTAACATTTTTTCCACTTAAATGACTCAATATCGCATCTGCTACAGCACCCTTATACGAAATAACTATATCGATACCAATTTTATTTGCAATTATTTCCATACTCGGACTTTGGACTAATGCAATAGTTTTACTGACTCCAATATTTTTTAAAAGTGTAGATGAAATCATATTGAGTTCATAATTTTGAGTTACCGCAATAACTAAATCGCATTCATTAATTCGTGCTTCTTCGATAAATCCATCATTCATAATATCTGTATTATACACAAGAGCATCAGGATATTTTTTTGCACACTCTTTTGCAATAGTTTCATCCTTTTCCACCATAATAATATTTTTATTTTGTTGCATTCTAAAAAATCTTTTAAAAAAGCCTGTATCTTGCTTATGGAAAAAGTGATCTGCTATCATCATACCAATTCTACCCATACCAATAATAGCGATTTTCTTTATATTGCGTATATGAAATCCAGCAAGTGTATAAAATGTTTTTATGTGTTCTGGTAGTGCTAAAATAGAAATTTTAGAATTAGACTTTAACTTACTTTGACCTGATGGAATATGCGTAATACCGTCTGTTTCTACAGCGACAACGACAAACGGGAAATCAACATGTTCTCGTATTTGAGAAATCTGTATTCCATTAAAAATACTTTCTTCATGAATAGTAAATCGTGCAATTTCATACTTTGAACTTTCAAAGTCCATAATATCACTAATTGCGCCGTGTTCAATCGCCCTGATAATTGCATTCGCAACTACTTCATCGGGAAAAACCATTTTGTCGATGCCTAAAAAATCTCCACTTGAAATTTCAAAACTGTCAAGATAATCTTTATTTCTGACACGAGCGATTTTTAATAAATCTGGTGCGAGATTTTCAGCAATGCCACAGGTAATTAAATTCAGTTCATCTGATTCTGTAACGACAATAAGAGCATCAGCCTTTGAAATACCCGCTTGTTGTAAAACTTGTATTTTATTTCCCAAATCATTAATAACCATGCAATCAAGATGACTCGCAACATGTCGGGCAATTTCTTCATCTTGCTCAATTAAAGTAACATTATATCCTTTTGCAATCAAACTTTTGGCAACTACTTCACCAGTAGCGCCGACTCCAACAATTATCGCATTCATATACTAGTCCATTATACTTAAAAATAAAAATCAAACAATGATACTTATAAAGAGAAAGATTTTGCATTCATATATTTATGATACAAATCTATTTGCATAGCCTATTGCTTTTTTTTATATAAATCTATGATTGTGAATAGACATAAACTTGTAGATATAGTCATAAAGATGGCTGCAATAATTTCAAATGTTTTATTCTGTGAAAAATAGAGTATATTTGCAAGATTTAAACCTTTTCCAATAAATGCAAAAATAATAAACATTGAAAATAGGAGAGAACTCCCATGCCGTGCTCTTTTCCATACAACAACCGCGATAAAGGCTGCTATCGTTAGAATAATAAATTCAGTAATCATTAAAAATAGTGTTATTTCCATATAAAACCTCGCAAGTCCTTGATGGCATTTCCTAATTCACTATAATGTTCAATAAGTGGAAAAATTGAAGGAATACTTATATCATTTGAAATGAGTATTTTACGGTCAAGAAAAAAATAAAAAAGTTCTCTATATTTTTTTTCTGTTATGTTGTTCTTTACATATAAGTACCCATTATCTATTAAAAAAAAATCCTGTAGAGTAGGTAAAAATGTATTTTTTTGTATTGTGGCAAGATAGCGATTTTTTTCTTTTTGCAGTAGTGATAGAGCTTTTGTAATTGTAAAAAGTTCAATTTCAGGAACACGGTCAGATGGCAAAATATCAGGTGAGACATTTTTTTCATTAAAAAATACAAGTGTGGTTTGTGTAGCGAATGGTGGAAAAAAAATAAAAGTTTCAAGCGTATCTACATTGACATTTTGCGAATATGGATAAAAAATCACAACATCAGAAAAACCTTTTTTTGCTTCTAAAAAAGCGCGTTCACTCGTATTGTATACTCGCAAGAAAAAATGTGGAAAGAGTTTTTTACCAACTTGCTCAAGTTTTGAAAAAGCTTGTGTTGGGAAAAATCCAAGCATTCCTTTGTCAAGTTTTTGTTTGTAACTTGTTTGCAATCCTTTTGGGCGGCGTCCTAATATTGAGCGTCCATTATCTAAGTTCATATCAAGAAGACGGATGCCTTTTTCCGTATACAAGTAATAGCCTCTTGCACGGCGCACATGCCCATATTTTTTTTTAAATTCATCAAAGTAATCTATCATGGTTATGCCTTATATGTCATTTCAGAAGACTCTCAAACTGTCTATCCATTGTCTCACCTGTCTGCCGACATAAGTCTTATAGGTTCCATTATATAAAAACGAGGGTGTACTGGATAGGAGTGTAGTACTTTTTTTTTATTAATCAAGTATAGTTTAATGGATAAATTTTATAGGTTATATTACAGAGAGGTTAAACGCTAATACTGGGAAAATCTAAAGTTTTAGTATTATTTGCCGTTAATACTACCAAATGAAGTTGTATTTTAAAATTCTTGTTGCCATTTTTTTTATGGTTCTGTCATATACTGGTTTAAATTTCGTTTTTGGGGAAAAAGGTTTATATGCACAGGCAATATTAAAGGAACAACTTGAGCAACTAAAACAGCATGTTTCCACATTAAAAGATAATGAACTTAAATTACAAAATCAATTAGTCAACTTATCCTATGATTATGACACAATATCGATATATGCAAATAAATTAGGATATATTCAGGATGGGGATTATATTATAAAATTATCAAATATGAATACAAAGTCTGTGTATGCTAATACGCCAGGTCAATATTTAGTTTTACCTCCAATTCAGTTTGTTTCAGATAGTATTATAAAGACAGTTTCAGCATCGGTTGGAATTATAGTAATCATGATTGAATTGGTATTAAGCTATAAGGCTCAAAAAAGGTTAGAAAAATGATAGTAAAAATTGATGACCCAAATTCGCATCTACTCTGTGTCAAGGCATTGAAAGAAAAAAAAATAGTTATAATTCCTACCGATACTATTTATGGTTTTTCAGGCATTGTTCCTGATACCGAAGAAAGTATTTTGCAGATAAAAAAACGATGTATAGAAAAAAAAATGATTCGGCTTATTGCAGAGCCATCTGATGTATCCTTGTACACTGATCAAAAAATTCCAGATGTGTTTTTGAAAAAATGGCCTGGTGCTTTAACGCTTATTGTTAAGTCCAAAGAAGATGGTGAAAGTGTTGCTATTCGTTGTCCAGCTTTTGAATGGTTACGCACTATCATTAAAGAAGTAGGTAAACCAATTTTTTCAACGAGCGTAAATATTTCTGGTAAAAAATATTTTACCAGCATAAAAGAAATATCGAAAGCATTTGACAAAAAAGTATCACTTATCATTGATGCAGGAGAACTCAACACTTTGCCTTCCACCGTTTTAGATCTTACATACGACCAGCCACTTATTTTACGACGAGGCAGTGTATCTGTATAGTGATGTTTTAAAACAAATCCTTTACTAGTTTTTTAAACTGATTACCTCTATCAAATTCATTTTTAAACATACCAAAACTAGTTGACGCTGGTGAAAATAAAATCGGTATAATCTTTTGAGTATTTAGAAATGCTACTTCTTTTTTTGTTATAAATGATTTTACCATTTCAAGTAATTGCACAAGAGAAGGGTAAGGACCAAAAAAAGAAATTGAATGTTTGTGTAATTCTTTTATTAAAAGTTCAGTAGCACTTCCTTCTAATAAAAAAATTGCACCAGCTTTTTTTATTTCGATACCGAGTTGTTCAAAGTTTAAAGCTTTGTCAGTTCCTCCTGTTATCAAAATTGGTTGTGTAAATCGTGCATCATTAAATGTAGCGAGTGCCGAGATAGTCGCTTCGGGAACAGTGGCAGTCGTATCATTATAAAAGTAGCAAAGTCCCGATTTATAAAAACATTCAAGCCTATGTTCAAGTCCAGGATAGTCTTTGAGTATTTTTCCAATATCGTTAATTGGCACGCCATAATGATACAGAGCAAGACCTGCATTTAATAGATTTTGCTTAAGAGGAAAACTTAACACATTTGTTTCACGAGGAAGTAAAAGGTATTCCATACTATCAATCAGTAATATACCTTCACCATCTTTGTTAAAATAGACTAAAGGACTCTGTGGATACATATAGTTTTTTGGTTTGCTGTCGGTATAAAAACTAACCTGTGCTCGTGTTTCTTTTTCAAAGTTCCAATTATTTTTAAGGTCACAAATTGTTATATCAGATGTATCTTGATTTTTATAAATGATTTTTTTGTCATTAACATATTCCTGCATACTTGAATACCAATTTTGATGGTCTGGTATTATAGGGGTGAGAATAGAAATATGTGGTTTAAAATCTTGACAGTTTTTTAAATCGTTTAATTGCCAACTCGATAATTCTAAAACAACAGGCGTACTATCAGTTATAGAAGATAAAAAATGCAAGGGGCTTATGGTAATATTTCCACCTAAAAATGCATTATAGCCTGCTTTGCACAAACCGTAGTGTAGTGCACTAACCGTAGAAGATTTTCCTTTACTTCCAGTTACCGCGATAATTGGTGCAGTGCAATACTGACAAAAAATCGAAATATCTGATTCTATTTTTTTTGCATGATTTAAAAATGGATTTCCTTCTCGTTTCACAGCTGGATTTTTAATAACTAAATCGGCATTTGTAAAATCTTCTATTTCATGTTTTCCTAACACATACCTAATATTAGGATAGCCTTTTAACTTTTCGATACTCGTTGCTAATTCCTCTTTTGTTTTTTTGTCGGTAACCGTTACGCATGCTCCATGTTCGGCAAAAAATTGTGCGGAGGCAAGACCACCACCATTGAGCCCAAGTCCCATAATGGTTACTTTTTTGTTTTTAACGAAAGATGCAATATCCATGTCTTAGATAGTGTACGCATATTTTTTTTTTTCTTCAAGATGAGGCATCCGCAAAAACTCGTATGGTATCGACATCCATATCTATACGCTTATCTTCTGTGGACAGACTAGACAGAGCCGTCATGTGTCGGGATGTATTTTACAGATCCTATAAATGCAAAGCCTAAAACATGAGCATATTTTTTCTGATTTTTTACATTTTTATAATAGTATTTTTTTTAAATTTATGATAAACTAAAAAGCTACTTATAGTGTAGTTTTTACACTCACATAAAATTAAAACTACTGGAGTTTCTATGAAAAAAATTGAATACAAAGAAGCTAATTTTTCTATACCAAGTTCAAAAATCGATGATTTGCGAAAAATTCAAGTAAGTTCAACGATTGTCGGCCAAGATAGAGCCGTGCGCGCTATAAAAATGGGATTAAAATTGAAATCCCCTGGTTTTAATATTTTTGTTATGGGACTTTCTGGTACTGGTCGACGAACTGCTATTTCAGAATTGCTTCAAGATTTTAAACCTTCGTATAAAGAATTGACCGACATCGCTTATATTTATAACTTTAAGAAACGCCTTGAACCTGCCGCACTTTTTTTTCCTGGTGGGGAAGGTGTGTGGTTTAAAAATAAGTTAAAACTTGCTGTATCTAAAATTGTTAGTTCCTCTACTAAATGGGTTCGTTCTGAAAACTATTTAACAAGTGTAAATAGAATTATAAATGATAGTAACCTGATTGAAACAAATCTCCTCGTAAATTTTGAACAAAAAATGAAAACAAAGGGTTTTAAATTAATTCAAATTAAGCAAGATGATAGCCCTTCTAGTTTTGATCTTTGCCCCTTAATTGACGGTAATGAAATAACATTTCAAGAATTAAATGATATGGTTGAACAAAAGCAATTAAAAAAAACAGAATTGACAGCAATTAAGGAAAGTTATTATGCTTGCTTAGAAAGTATGAATGAACTCTTTGATTCTATTAGAAAAAATCAAGAAAAAACACAAAAAAAACTTGAGCAGTTATTACTTGATTCTGTACAACCAATTATTGAAACAAACTTAAAACCGATAATTGAAAAAACAAAATTGTATGAAAAAAAATTTATTCATAATGCTAAAAAATATTGTGATGATATTCTTGAGTTTTTGCAGCATTTGAGTGATGATTTAAAAAATAAAGCCTATGTGTTTACACGAGGTTTTAAAAATGCAAGCCAAAAGAAAAAATTTTTATCTAAATACGATATTAATATTATTTGCGAAAATTCTCAGGATAAAGAATATGTTATCACCGAAAATTTACCATCATTTTCAAATCTCTTTGGGACCATAGAAAATAATTCTTTGAATGGTGTTTCAAGTATTGATGCACACATGCGTATTTCACCTGGAGCGATTCATAAAGCATTCGGTGGTTGTTTAGTTTTGAGATTTCAAGATTTAATTGCAGAAGAAGATACTTACTTTTACTTAAAACGAGTTTTACAGTCTGAAAAAATAGAAATACAGATTCAACCTACGAGTAATAATCCAT
>JAFTEH010000017.1 GCA_017453745.1 Spirochaetaceae bacterium | reverse complement strand
TTCGGGTTGTATAGACACAATGAGATGAGTAATGTTTTTGAGTGAATCAATATGAAGTACAGCATCGTCCTGTAAGGAAACAGTGGTGAAATTAAATGCATTTTTTTCTAATACGGCTTGCAGACTAATTCTAGTAGAGTGTAGCGAGTCAATTAAAAAAAGTATATTCATCGTCAAAAATAGTAATCATAAAAAAAAATATGTCAACAGATAATATAACGGAAATATACAAATACATGAAAATCCCCAAAACCACACAAAGAAGTTTTTTTGATGCCTATCTTTTTGATAATATTTTTTAATGATGTAATTATTGAATTTTTTTTTAAGCTATGGTAAAATTTTGAGTATTTTTGGGAAAAATAGGAGCATTTATGATAAAAAAGATTATCATCATCCTTTTTCTTATTATCTTACTTTGTTTGACTGGTTTTGGGGTCATTCGCTTAGTCCAAAAAAGTAACTTAGACTATTATTATATATCAGAACAATTTTCTGAATTGCATATTCAATGCTTAGATTTACATGCAAACTTCATTGCGACAGATACGAGCATTGAAACGGAAAGAAAAAAAGTTGATGCTGAAATAAAACTATTTACAACAGAACTTCAGAATGTCGTAAAATTAATACCAAGTAATACTATTTTATATACTGACATTCAAGTATATAACAAACATGCACAAAATATTATAAAAAAATATCAACTATGGATGGCTGAGCGCAATACAAGCCCAATGGATTTTGAAACCCTGAAAACAGTATTGCTCTCTTTGGACGATTTAAAACAGGCATATCAAAATGTACATCAAACATGTATCACTTCTCAAAATAAAGAGGATACCATAAATACAGTAATCAGTGCTTGTATCATCATAGTAACATGGCTCATTGCATTTGTCGCTTTGATACAGATTTCAAAACAGGAAAAGAGCAAGTTAGATGAGCATACTACTAAAAAAGCAACATTAAAAATTGCTGTTGGTCCTAAAACTGACTTTTTTTTAAGTTCAAAACATAAAGAAAATCCTGTAGCAGCACTTGGAAATATACATGAGGCCAATAAAACGATAGATACTTTACATGACAAGGCTCAAAATGATATATCTGACAACAATACGAGTACTAATAGATTAAGTATATATGGTGCTAAAACAACAAACGATGCTGACACAAATTATTTTGCAAATCATAGCCTATTTGAAAATACTGAAAAGATAGTTTCGGCTGATACTACAGAAGCGCAAAATATAACAAGTGCTAAAACAGTTACAAATAGACTTGCGAATAACATACAGGAAAATACTACAGATATTTTGGATACGAAACATAAAAAAAATCAGGAATTGCAATCAAATATACATGAACATTTAAAGATACAGCAAGATGAAATTTTAAAATTACAGCATGAAAAAAATGAAATTTCGGGTGAGCTACGGATAAGTCAAAAAACTTTAGATGACTTACAAAATTCCTATAATGAGTTACAACAAGTACATCAAGAATTAGAAGCGGCTTTTGAAGAACTAAAAAAAAGAAGTTCTGAACAAATTACTGAATCTTATAATAAACTACAACAAGAAACCAAACAGGCGACCGAATTACTCCACTCCTTTGATGAAAGTAAACTTGCTTTAAATGCAACACAGGAGCGCATTTCATATACGACCCGAAATATTACGGAAATAAGTGATATTGCGGTAATAATTGAAGAAATCGCTGAACAGATTAAAATGCTTAGTATGAATGCTGCTATTGAAGCAGCACATGCAGGAGAAAGTGGCAAAGGCTTTGCAGTCGTTGCAGAAGAAATGAGCCGTCTTGCTGTCGCAACAAGTGAAAATTCAAAAAATATTTCTTCGACAGTGCGCGAATTGATAAAAGACATTACCTTTATTGCTGAATCAGGTGGTAATTTAGAAAAAGCTTTTGAAAAACTACATATAACTACAACTGAAGTGCATGATTTTTTACATACTTTTAAAAATGACTTTTATGTCTAATTGGCAGTTATTATCCTTACTTGGTTTTATTGCTTATGACAGAAGAAAAAAATTTGCGCTCAATTTTTGAATTCCATAGAAGCCGAAAACATACATGATGTTCGGAAATTTGTTTTATCGCACACAGTGGGCAAAACTGTTTGTCGTTAATATTGATGTGTAGTTCACCGATATTCTCCCCAATGAGTAAGCCTGAAAACATATCCAATGAATCAACTTCACCGACTAGTTCATCTGCTGAAAGTGTTTGTGTACGACCATTGATCCAAATATCTTGAGAAAAATTGTATATTGAAAATGTTGCATTATTGTTATACATATTTCCACATGTATCAGACAGAGGGGAAGAGCCTTCAAAAACACTAAGGAGCGTATCAAATGGTTTTTTTTCCGAAAAAACCGAATCGATATATAACATACAATCAATGTCAAAATATTCCGCTTTTTGCTCATCATTTTTATTAAAATGTGAATCAACTATTAATGCTACTTTAACAGTCTGCAAACTTTTATATTGTTTTATATGTTGAACGACAATTTTCCAATGTCTCGGAAAATCCACCCCATTAATAATAATGAGTTCAGGATTAATCTCTACTAAATTGTCAATAGCTTTTAACACAACCGAATAACAAAAACTATACCAATTTTGAGAGGCGCAAAAGTCTTTTATGAGTGTCGTAAGGCTATGATTTTCAGATACAACAAGTACCTTCATATTATTCCGTACCTAAATTTTCTACTACATAATCGTATACAGTCCAAATGCCATCTCGTGACGACAAATAGTATGTATAACGCTTTTTTTCTTTAAAACCATTATAAGCGAACCATTCTATCACACGCACTTCGGCTTCTGTATCGGTATAGGTTGTGCGTTCAATTTTAAAATCACTGGGTAGCATAACAATATTTTGCTCTATTTTTTCTTGTCGTAATTGTTGCTTAAAATCTTCAATTAGTCTCATGCGTCCCATTTCCGATTCTGCTTTATATTGTTTTGCCTTTGTCGGATTTTTTTGTATTAATTCTTCCATGTCAAGATATAAAAAGAATTGTTCCCAAAATGATTTTTGTCGTGCATTGAGCATATAAGTAATAACTTGGTCTGGGGAAATTGCTTGCGCTTGTAAAATGTCTAGATTTGTTTCTGAAATTGGTAACATTCCTAAGGAGGCAGGTCCAAGCGATGGCTTTATTTCAAGCATAATCCGATTAGACAGTATATGGGCATCTGATAAATCGCTTTTATGTCGCAATGACGGAAAAAAAGCACAACTAAGAACATATACTCCAGCAGTATCACAAGCTAGAAAGTCTTTTACATTTTCGATAAAAGAATAAGTTTCACCAGGCTCTAAGCTAATATCTCTAAAATATACCTTAGTATTTGAATTAATATTTCTAAGCCATTGTGATGAGTGTTCCATATTTCTATTTTTTGTATCTAGGGCAATAAAGTCTAAACTAAACTCATGTATATCAGCAAGTTTAAAATACAAGGTTTCTGTACCAGAATTTGTTATATTTATTCGTACTAAAATTTCAGAATAAGCATCTGTATAATATACTTTTTTATCATAGTAGCCGATAGAAATCTGCATATTTTGTGCAAAGGTCACATGAGCCGTTATCAATAATAAAAAAGTAAAAATGATTTTTTTCATAATTTGAGTACTCCAACCTATCACTTCTTATCGGCATTTTATTTCAAAAAAATTAACTAAAAATACATATATGTTATCGTTTTCTGGTCACTTGTATAAAATATGTGGTTTTGGTACAATATTGCCACTTTTTAGGAGTTTATATGAATGTTCTTGTAATAAACTGTGGTAGTTCTTCATTGAAATATCAATTAATTGACATGGATAATGAAGTTGTATTGGGTAAGGGGCTTGCTGAACGCATCGGCATAGACGGTTCACGCTTAAAACATGAAAAAACGGGAATGGAAGCTGTTGTCATTAATAAACCAATGCCGAGCCATGTTGAAGCTATTCAAATCGTTTTAGATGCCTTAGTAGATGCTCATCATGGTGTTATTACCTCGCTTAGTGAAATTAATGCTGTCGGACATCGTGTAGTTCATGGTGGCCATAAATTTACTAAGTCAGTTTTAATTGATAGTAAGGTTATTGATGGTATTCGTGAATGTATCCCATTAGGTCCACTTCATAATCCTGCAAATATTACCGGTATTGAAGCTTGTCAAAAATTGATGCCACATACAAAAATGGTTGCAGTGTTTGATACTGCTTTCCATCAAACGATGAGCGATACTGCTTTTATGTATGCGCTACCTCAAGAGTACTATCGCAAGTATAATATTCGTCGGTATGGTTTTCATGGAACATCACATCGTTTTGTGTCTATGAAAGCTGGGGAAATGTTACATAACAATAACGCAAAAATTATTACTTGTCATCTCGGTAATGGTTCTTCCCTTGCAGCAATTAAGGATGGCATTTGTCATGATACTTCGATGGGTTTAACACCTGTGGAAGGGCTGATTATGGGTACAAGATGTGGCGATATTGATCCTGCTATTATTCCTTTTATTATGGAAAACGAAAATTTAAGTGCAAAAGAAATCAGCGATGTGATGAATAAAAAGTCAGGGGTGCTTGGCATTTCAGAAGTTAGTAGCGATTTTAGAGATATTGAAGAAGCAAGTGCAAAAGGGAATAAAAATGCTGAACTTGCACTTAACATGTTTTGTTATCGAGTAAAAAAATACATA
Source organism: Spirochaetaceae bacterium (assembly GCA_017453745.1). Taxonomy (GTDB): domain Bacteria; phylum Spirochaetota; class Spirochaetia; order Treponematales; family Treponemataceae; genus Treponema_B. Next base: position 25,671 of record JAFTEH010000017.1, on the reverse strand, counting down.
GGTTCCTATGCGGCAGTATTGGGCGGTGTAGATGCACTTGTATTTACTGCGGGCATCGGGGAAAACTCATCTGTTTTACGAGAACGAATTTGTGAAGGTTTAGACTTTTTAGGTATCTGTATTGATACAGAAAAAAACAAACTTCGAGGTGACGCTCGTTTTATACAGTCTGAAAAATCAACTGTAAAAGTAATGGTAATTCCAACCAATGAAGAATTGATGATTGCTAAGGACACCGTTGCACTTTTATAAAACTTGAGTTTTAAACATTATGAACATTGGTGCTTAAAATAGTACTCTTTCAAAAACTTCTGGTTATTTAGAGGTTCTCTTGGGTTCATTATTGGGGCTTGTCTAAAAAATTATCATACTCAAGGGCACTTCTAAAAACTCAAAATTTAAAAAGTTTTTATGAAGTGTAGTTTTTGGAGCCTTGTAATTTCAAGGATCCAATACTCGCATTTTCAAAGACACCTCTAAAAACTGTGACAGGGCAGCGAAGCATCCAGCCAGTTTCTAGAGGTTACCTTGAATATGATAACAGTATACCCGTTTAGATAGCCCCTTTTGTTTTTAATCGGATTAAAGAAACTCATATTCTTTATATTCTTTGTATGAAAAAAAAGTCCCATGTTGACAGGTGAGTTTTTTTCCGCATGCACATTCTCCGCAGAGCCCTACCCCACAACGAGTTTCTTTTTCCAGAGAAATAAAGATATGTGTATCTACAATACCATATCCTTCAAGGAGTTTCGATGCTGCAAGAAAAAAGGGAGTAGGTCCTACTATAAAAAATGCAACTTCATTTTCTGTAATGTTTTTTTCTGTTTTTATAGCTTGCTCAAGGTGCTGCAAAACTCGTCCTTGAATACCATCATCAGAAACTGCACAATATGATGTTAAGTCTTTTAATACTTCTTCAACGCTCGATATTTCACCTGCACTTGTCGATGATGAACTTTTACCTACAAAAGTAAAAATACGCGTACCCTGTTTTTGTAAATCGGTAGCGATTTGTGGCAATACAGCAAGTCCTGTCCCACCCGCAATTAAAAAAGCTTTTTTTAGCTGAGGTAGCAACACTGGTTTGCCATAAGGTCCTCGTATATATACAGTATCTCCAACCTTGCAGTTAAAAAGGGCGTCTGTACACTTTCCGCGTCGCTTTACTAGAAAAGTAAGTGGATGAGAAAGCGCCGGACTAAATGGCTTTTCTCCAATTCCTGGTAGCCATAAAAATACAAACTCTCCTGCACTATATGTGAGCGATCCCTCAAGAGTTAATTCCACAACAGTATTATTTTCTAAGTAATTACATTTTGTAACTTTATGAGGTTTGTATTCCATTTTTTTTTCATGAGATAAAAAAGAAACTGTTTTTTGTAATTGATTTCCAGTTTTTTTATTTGGAAACATGAGCGACTTCGTTTCATTTTTAAGACTGGCAAGGTAGTCAGGCCACTGTTCTTGATTGATTCGAGCAAGCGCAGAACCGATGCCTATAGCGGTAGCCCCCGCTTGTAGCAGTTGGAAAGCGTCTTGACCTGTAGAAATTCCCCCCATTCCCAATATCGGAATATTTTTACCAATAGCTTCTCGGATTTCGTGAATTGCTTGTATTGCAAGAGGTAAAATTTGTTTTCCACTTTTACCACCTCTCCCTTGTAAACTATTATTAAGAATTGGTTGTTGAGAATGTGCTTCGATATATTGTTCAGGTCCTACCGTATTAATCGCTGTAATACCATCAGCACCCGCATCGATACATGCCTTTGCAATACTACCAATATCTTTTACATTTGGTGTTAGCTTTATAAAGAGCGGACAAGAACAGTGTAGATTTTTTTTAATGGTTAAAACATAATTTCGAGCAATATCTCTATCGGAACCAATAGATGCCCCATACCCCTGTGCTGCATGCGGACAGGAAAAATTGAGTTCTACCATATCTGCAACTTCAGAAAAGTTTTCAATGAGCGTAATAAAATCCTGTGGAGAAGAAGCCGAAAGAGAAACATTAAGTATTTTTTTTATGTTACAAGTGTTGCGTAAAGTTTTAAGTTCTTTTAATGCTACTTCTAAACCAGGATTTCTTAAACCGACAGAATTTCCGAATGTTCCTATTTCTGGTTCACAAATAATTGGTTCACGATTACCAGCATTTGGCTGTAATTGAAAACTTTTTGTGGTAATAATGTCTATAGAATCAACATCATCGTTAAAATAACGAATTAAATGAGGCTTAGTAGAGGCAACACCTGAAACAGTGGAAAGTATTATCCGTTCTTCTTCGATTGCAGTTAAAAAAAAATCTATAACATTGATTTTCATACGCTTAAAACCCTTTTATGTGACAACTATGTTTACAATTTTATTAGGAACCGTTATTATTTTTTTTATTGTTTTTCCTTCAAGCCATTTGGAAATACTTTCGGTAGCTAATGCTTTTTCTTCTAAGATGTTAGCCTCTGTGTCTATTTCTGTTTCAAACTTTCCGCGCAATTTCCCATTAATTTGAATAGCAATGACACAAGAACTTTCTTTACAATACATTTCATTATATGAAGGCCATGTTTCATCAAGAACTGTTTTTGTTCCTCCGAGCCGTTCATTTAATTCTTCGCATATATGAGGTGCATAAGGAGCAAGCACTAATAGAAAACGCTTTAAAGCAAAGCGTGGTATATGAGAATATTTAGAAACTTCGTTTACAAAAATCATCATACTACTAATTGCAGTATTAAAATCGAGCGAAGCGGTTTGTTCAGTGACAAATTTCACTAGTTTCGATATTAACTTTGTTATATGCGCCATTTCAGGTGTTGATGTATCATCCTCTTGTGTGTCAATAATTGGTTTTTCAAATAAGGTCCAGACTTTTTCTAAAAACCTATAAACACCAATTAAGCCTTGTGTGTTCCAAGGTTTTGACATTTCAAGTGGTCCCATAAACATTACATATAACCTACAAGCATCTGCACCAAATTTTGCAACAGGTTCATCTGGTGAAACCACATTCTTTAAACTCTTAGACATCTTGGTAACTATTTGAGTTAATTTTTCGCCAGTGCCTTTTTCTACAAATTCAGTTTCACTTATTTTTTCCACCTGGTCAACTGGTACTAAACTCTTGTTTGTACGCATATAACCAAAAGAAGTAATAAGCCCTTGATTTACGAGGCGAGCAAATGGTTCATCGGTTGAAACAAGGCCTTCATCGAATAAAAACTTATGCCAAAATCGTGCATAGAGCAAATGTAATACGGCATGTTCTGCCCCACCAACATATAAGTTTACCGGCATCCAGTACTGCTCTTTTTCTTTTGAAACAAATTCGTTTTCGTTTTGTGGGTCTAAGTATCGCAAATAATACCAACAACTGCCTGCCCACTGTGGCATCGTATTAGTTTCACGGCGAGCCTTGCCACCACATTTTGGACAAGAACATTCCACCCATTCGCTAATATTTGCTAAGGGACTTTCGCCTGTGCCGCTTGGTTCATACTTTTCAACTTCAGGCAAGGTTAAAGGTAAATCTTTTTCTGATAGCGGAACGGTTCCACAAGTTTCACAATGCACAACAGGTATAGGTTCACCCCAGTATCGTTGGCGACTAAAAACCCAGTCGCGTAATTTGTATTGGACTGTAGCTTCACCGACACCTAATTGCTTTAATTTTTCAATAATACCTTTTTTTGCTTCTTCTGTTGAAAGACCCGAAAACTCACCAGAGTTTACTGAAACACCATAGGCTACAGTGCAAGTTTCAGGCTCCCCTATTATAGTTTGTTTTTCCGCTGCTTCTTTTTCAGAAATCACAACAGTTTTTATTGGTAAGTTAAACTTTTTAGCAAATTCCCAGTCTCGTTCGTCGTGTGCAGGAACTGCCATTATAGCCCCAGTACCATAGGAAATCAATATATAGTCTGAAATCCAAATAGGTAATTTTTCACCAGTGAGGGGATGCAAGGCATAGCTACCAGTAAAAACCCCTGTTTTATCTTTTGAAAGTTCGGTGCGTTGTAAGTCGCTTTTTTTTGAAGCTTCTTCGATATACGCTTTTACACTTTCGCTTTGTTCGTTAGTTGTAATAGAAGAAACAAGATTATGTTCAGGTGCGATACTCAAATAAGTCGCCCCATAAAGAGTATCAGGTCTAGTGGTAAAAACGGTAATTGTATTATCAGTTTTATTACCTTGATGATCTAATACAGTAAAAGTAATTTTTGCACCTTCGCTTTTACCAATCCAGTTTCGCTGCATTTGTTTTAATGATTCAGGCCAATCAAGTTTATCTAAATCTTGCAGGAGTCGTTCAGCATAGGCCGTAATACGCAATACCCACTGTTTTAGGTTTTTACGAACAACAGTGGTCCCACATCGATCACATTTACCTTCCTTAACTTCTTCATTTGCGAGACCTGTTTTACATGAAGGACACCAGTTAATAGGTGCTTCAGTTTCATAAGCGAGTCCTCTTTTTAATAATCGTAAAAAAATACTTTGTGTCCATTTATAATAGTTCGGTTCGCATGTTTCAATTAAACGCTCATAATCATAACAATAACCCATTGCTTTTAATTGTTGAATAAATCTAGTAATATTCTTTTTAGTAATATCTTTTGGATGTGTCCCTGTTTTGATAGCATAGTTTTCTGCTGGCAAACCAAAAGCGTCAAATCCCATTGGATGCAAAACATTGTATCCATTCATGCGTAAAAAACGCGAATAAATATCGGTAGCAGTATACCCCTCTAAATGTCCGACATGTAAGCCGTCGCCCGAAGGATAGGGAAACATATCTAAAACATAATATCGTTTTTCTTTAGGAATGTTTTTATCTTCCACAACTTTAAAACAATTATTCTTTTCCCAAAAAGTTTGCCATTTTTTTTCGATTTTGCTAAACTCGTACATTGATAGTATAACTCCAAAAAATAAATTCTTATGAACATACCTCATTTTGAATATTTTATCAAGATAGCAAGTAAAATTATAAAAGCAAATACTTTCACATTTTTATCAAACCCCGTAGTATAGTCTAAAAAATGTAAATTTTCTCATTTTATAAGTTCCCATAATACGAGAAAAAATAGTGGTATGATTTTATAAACTAAAATTTTTATAAAAAATGCAAAAAAATGAAAAAAAGTATAAAAAAAAGATAAATAAGACTTTACAAAACTTTAAAATTATATAAAATAGCATACGGTGTAGTTTCATAACTACACTAAACTGCTAAATTAAGGAGATGTTTAATGGCAAGTTTAGATCTACCTCAGAGCCCTAATGTGTTCCATCCTGAAAAGCCGAGTGCGGTTGGTTCAAGAAACTCATTGGCTCAAGATTACCGCGATCAACAAAAAGAAGTTAATCAGTTGATTGAGGAAGAATCAAACAAAGTTTTACATCACTTAGCAACAAAGCTACCAAAAGAAGTATTGGAACGCTTGGATGTTATGGGTGGTGTAAAAGAGAAGTTGTACAACTACATTAACCAAAACTACCAAAACATGTTCAACCGTTACATTGTAACTGCTGAAGATGAAATGGTAAAAAAGGTTAGAAACTTCATTGACCGTGAAGAAATGAAAGTTGTTGATAGGTATACACCAAAAGAAATCGCTGATCTTTTGGATGATGTTGGTGGTGCTGATAAATTTAATACAGGTGAAATTGAAAAGTCTATCGTCAACATGTATGGTCACTTGCAAGGACATGTACAGCGTGGTGTGAACGACCTTGAAACATTAACGAACTCTTTGCTTCGTCAAAAGACAGATGTTGGTGCTTTCGTTCGTGGACAAAATGCCTATGCTATTGTAAAGTGTGCATTTAAGGACAATCTTGCAAAACCAAAGACCGTTACTGATGTAAAGCTTTCAATGAATGTTTTAGATACAGAATTGATAAGCCCCATTTTCCACTATCAGTCAACCGTAGAGTACATTATCAAAGATTTGCTTTCTAACCACTACATGCAAGAAATCGACAAAGAACTTGAAAAAATCAAGGACGAAAGAATTGACCAAGGTCTTGAAGAACTTGATGGTAGTTCACTTATCTTTGAAAAGATGAATCTCGTTGAAAACTACACCGATGATGAAGTTGACAATCCAAAGAGCAAACGATATAGCACTATGTCAAAGGCACTTATGGAACGCATTAACAACTTGCGTGCAGAAATTGATCCTGAAACATTTGATCAGTTAAACATTCGAGAAAACTTAAAGAAAGTTATCGATCTTGAAAATGTACGCAATCGCGGTTTTAACACTGCCGTTAATGCTATTACTTCTATTCTTGATACTTCAAAAATGGGTTATCAATACATCGAAAACATGAAAAATGCTCGTGAAATTATTATTCGTGAGTATGATGACACCGATATTGCTAATCTCCCCGATGAGCGATTCTCTATCAAGATACGCTACATTAATAGTGCACAGCTTCTTGAAGAACGAAAAGCTTATGAAGTAATGGTACGCTCTTTTGAAACTGAAATTGAGCACATTTGGGATGTTGTAAATTCAATTTATGACAAGTCAAAGTTCGGTACTCGTATTACAGACTTTGATGACTTGGCAGGAAAGTACAAAAACTACATCAAGAAAAACTATAAAGAAAAAGATGGTTTACCAGCTTATGAAGATGTAGCAAAGGTATGGGATGAAATTTCATTTGTAAAACCTGGTGAAACAGAAGTTGAAAAAATGAATAGAACTTACATATATGAAAAGGACAAGTTACGCAAAAAGTTAGTTTTGATGCGCGAAAAACTCCAAGAAATGTATGACTATAAGTATCCTATTGAAAGACGAGTTTTAGAAAAACGCTTGGACAAGCTCACTTCAGAATTTAACACCTTTGATTATATGATCAATCCTTTGCATGTACAGCCAGGTGTTTTGTTTGATGTTGATATTACTTCTATCAAACGCAAAAAGGCAACCCTTGACGGTATGGCTAACTTATTGAATGAGTTCCTTGCTGGTATTTCTAAGGGATTTGAAGATGCTGCATTTGCATCATTCTCACGCCGACGCTCAACTGTACGCACAGACCTTGCCAAAACATTTGGTAGTGCTGATGATGATGGGCTTACTGACCCAAAAGCAGGTAATCCAAGTGGTCGTGCTTCTTTTATGGACATGGTTGCTGATACTCCTGCTATTGAAGCAAAACCAGCGGCTGAAACAAAGAGCCTTCCTGCTTCAAAAGCATCTGCTTCACGAGGTAGCAAAAAAACATCAACTCGCTCATCAGGTAGCAAGCGCTCAACAGGTAAAACTGGGGCCGTAGATGCGAAGGGTGGCAGACGCGGTGGTCGTTCGTCAGGTGGATTGTCTAAAATTTAATTTTTGGAATATTTACTGATGAATTAATTAGTAACCCCCGAACTTAAAAGTTTTATAACTGTGTAGCTCGGGGGTTTTATTTTGGAGGAGAATTTTTCTATGGAAACAAAATCATACTTTTATGTTCCTTTTTCAAAAAAAAATGATTTTAATGATGCTGTTGGTCATTGTCAAGCAGTAATTAGTGTTTTAGGAGCAGATGACAAAGAAAATATAGCTGATGTTATCAATGAAATGGTCGTTAATAAAGAAATAGTTGCTGATGAAGTATTACCAATAGTCTCGGTAGTATTATTAGATAAAAAAAATTATACTACTTCATCAATTAATCTTGAAGGAACATGCAAGGAACCTGCAACCCTTATACAAGAAATTGCTACTTGGCATGGTATTGATGTGGTATTAGGATACCAACATCCTGATTTAGGTTTTTTATTATTAAATCCTAAAAATCCTGCAAATGCTTCAATAATTGAGGGGTTCAGAAAAAATGAGCTTTTACATGTATATGTAGGTGGAAATGATAAGTTAGATAAAAAGCTCGCACATTCGGTAATTGATGCAATAATGAAACTGTTATATGAAGGAAAAAAGACTAATTTACCGAATCAAGTGAAATCAGGTAGCTATGTATTTAAGGAAAAAGTGGTAGCTAAGCCAAAAGAAAAAAAGCAAACTACACAACGAACAAAACAGGCTCCCGCAAAGAGAGTTCCCACACGAAAATTACCTCAGACAAAAACTTCTTACGAAACACAACCAGCTCAAAGTTCAGGTGGTTATGAAATTCCAGAACATTTGCGTCGTGACACACCAGTGTCTGCTACACCAGTAGGACGAAAAAATATGTCACCACTTGTTTCTGTTCTCGTAACGAATGAGCTATTCCATAATGGTAATGTTGAAGCATGGAAGCGTATTATTCGGGCATATAATGCAAAATATCCGAGTGCCGATGTTATGGTATATTATGACGGTGAACGCATTGTTGATATTAATACCCTTTTTAAGTGGGGTAAAGTAAAGCATGGAACTATGATTCAATTTTCGGTTGCAGATGATCAAATAAATGATTTATCGAAGTTACGAAAATACCTTAGTCAAGGTGCTAGTCCTGCTTTCGGGGCCTTTCTAAAAGGTTCTCCTGATACGGTTTTAAATTTATTCTAAATGAGAGGAAACTATGGCAATAACTAAAAATACATGTTATTTCACTGCAAATAATCCAATTAGCAAATCGGTTGATCGTAAGTATTTAGGCATTCGTGGTCGAGAGGCAAATCAGTTAGCAGAATTGAATTTACCTGTGCTACCAGGTATTGTCATTGATGCAACTATCGCTCAAAAATTAGCAAATGAAAGATGCTATACAACCTTAGAACCCATGCTAAACAAAATGGGTAGCGTTGTTGATAAAAAATTTGGAGATGCTGATAATCCGCTGTTGCTCAAATTGGTAATATCACCTAACCTGAGTTTTTCTGCATACCCTACTCTCCATAATTTTGGTCTTACTCGAAAAACCGTTGAAGGTTTTACGGCTAAGGTGGGGGAATCTTTTGCTGTACATGAAATACTTTTTATGTTAAAAGGTATTTTTCAAATCATGTTAAAAACAGCTGAGTTAAAAGAAGAATCAACTCATATTAAAACATTAGAAACCGCACTTTCTCAAGTACAGAAATTATTAGACAATGATAAGTTAAAAGAAACAAGTACAAGTATTATGAACAAGTTTCAAACATACTTACCAGAAGATTTTTTTGAGAGTTCTGAAGTTCAACTTGAAGAAAGTTTGCATATCATTAGTGAACTTATTGATACTGAAGAAGATAATGATGACGATGTTGCTATTTTAATACAACCTATGGTATATGGAAACTATGGGAAGGATTCTTATTCAGGAGTTTTCAATTCAAGAGATGTAGTCACTGGTGAAAAAAAACTACAAGGTGATTTTTTTGCAGAAGAATTTGATGAACAAGGTAGTGGTAAAGATGTAAATACAATTAGCCCAAAATATCTACAAAAACTGCAAGATATTGCTTGGAAGTTGGAAGATATTAACAAAGATGTTAGGCGTATTCGTTTTACGATTGAAGCGGGTAAACTCTGGTTAATTGAACAAAAATCGGTGGAAGCAAAATCGACTATTTCCTTAGTACATTTGTTACTAGACTTATATAATCGTGGAATAGTTGATGCTGAATATGTGGTAACAACAGTAAAACCTGGTCAATTAAACGAAATTTTGCATCCCGTTACCGATTTAAGTAGTGTAAAGTCGCTCAAAAAATCTATGGGTGGTATTGCTGGTGCTCCAGGCGCTGCTGTCGGTCGTGTGTATTTTAGTGCTAACTCGCTCATTGATGCACAAAAAATCGCAAAGATGAATGGCGAAGATACTCGTTGTATTTTGTGTATGCCTGCAACCTATGCTGGTGAAGTAAAAGCTATTGAAGTTTCGACCGGTGTTTTATCGAATGAAGGTGGATATTCAGCCCACGCTTCTGTTGTTGCAAGACAATACGGGAAAATTTCTTTAGTTCGTCCTGATATGAAAATTATGAAAAATAAAGCTATTATTGATGGGATTACTGTCAATGAGGGTGATATTATCAGTTTGAATGTTCCATACTATGGCGACCCTACCATCTACTTTGGTGAAGCAAACCTTATAGAACCAGATCCGAAGACAAGTGGTTTATTAGATTTTATTGATTTAACAAAGGCATTTATTTCTGATTTCCATGTGAGAGCCAATGCAGATAGTCCTCGCGATGCTAAACTTGCGATTGACTTTGGTGCTGACGGGGTTGGACTTTGCCGTACTGAACACATGTTTTTTAAGGAAGAACGCATAAATATTTTCCGCGAAATGATTTTGAGTGGCTCTGTTGAAGAACGAGAAAAGGTACTTGAAAAGTTGTATAAATTTCAAAAAGATGACTTTTATGGTATCTTTAAGACTATGGCAGGAAAGGAAGTTACTATCCGTCTGCTCGATGCCCCACTTCATGAATTTTTACCACATAACGATGTTGAAATGGCCGCTTACATTGATCACATGAAAAAAAATAAAAAGATAGATGTGAATAAAAATGAACTCAATGCTCAAATTGCAATGATGTCTGAAATTAACCCTATGTTAGGACATCGCGGATGCCGTGTTGCTATTTCATATCCAGAAATTTATTCGATGCAAATTCGAGCAATTTTTGATGCGGCTTATTCTTTGCAAGCTGAAAGTATAGAAGTTCATCCTGAAATTATGATACCTTTAGTAATGAGTTTTAGAGAATTTAAACAAATTGCATTTGGTAAAAAAATTGAGGGACATTCTTATAGCGGACTTAAGGCGATTGAGGAAGAAATGCGTGAAAAGAAAAAGGCAAAAAAACTCGATTACAAAATCGGTGTTATGATTGAATTGCCTTCTGCTGCCTTAAATGCTGATGAAATTGCCAATTACGCACAATTCTTTAGCTTTGGTACCAATGATTTAACACAAACGACCTTAGGGCTTTCTCGTGATGACTTTAATAGCTTTATGCCAGATTATACTATGTACGATTTGGTTGATGGGAATCCGTTTGCAGTGCTCGATTCATCAGTTCGCCAGTTAATACAAATTGCTCTACAGCGAGGTCGCTTAAGTAGACCTGAATTAGTTTGTGGTTTGTGTGGTGAACACGGTGCAAGACCAGAAAATGTTAAATTCTGTATGGAAGCAGGGTTGAACTATGTTTCTTGTTCTTCGTATTCTGTACCTATCGCATTATTGGCAATAGCACAGGAAGAAATCGAAAAAGCAAAAAAAGAAGGTCGTAAGCTTGCCCCTACTTTGAAAAAAGTGCGTTCAGCAAGTACAAGCACCAAAAAAACTACGACAAAAAAGAGTAGCAAAAAATAATTTTTTTATATCTAAGGCTACCCTGAAAATATGTAGTGTGGAGTTATTCCGAAACTATCTAACATGCGTAATATCACGGCAAAAAGATTTGTTTCGGAATCTCTGCGCTCTCGTTCTAGCATCTGAGTGCTGGTAACTTCGCTAGATATTCCTTCTTGTGTAGCCTTAAATTTTTTTGTTAAAAATACTACTATTCGCTTTTTTACACTTTTGATAATCAAAGTTTAGTTTTTATATCTTATGAGGTCCTTTGTATGTCATTAAATTGTGGGATTGTCGGATTGCCAAATGTTGGAAAATCCACTATATTTTCGGCTTTAACGAAAGCCCCTGCTGAAGTTGCGAACTACCCTTTTTGTACGATAAATCCAAATATTGGGATTGTAAATCTTCCTGATATGCGATTAGAAAAATTGTCTGCCTTTTTTCAGCCAGAACGAATTATTCCTGCTACTGTTGAATTTGTTGATATTGCTGGTCTTGTACGAGGGGCTTCTAAGGGTGAGGGATTAGGCAATCAGTTTTTGTCACATATTCGAGAAGTTTCGGTTATAGCTCATGTTGTTCGTTGCTTTGATGATGAAAATGTTATTCATGTAGATAATTCTATTGATCCTGTTCGGGATAGTGAAACAATTAATGTTGAATTAGCACTTGCTGATATGGCTACTTTGGAAAAATTGTATACTCGTGCTGATAAAGCAAGTAGAATGGGAAAAGACGCTCAACGAGAAGCTAGTCTTATGTTTTCAGCAATAGAAAAAATAAAGCCGCTTTTAAATGAGGGAAAACCTGCCCGATTGGCCGATTTGACTGATGAAGAAAAACATATTATTGCAGATTCCCATCTTTTAACATATAAACCACAAATATATGTATGCAACACTGATGAAAATGGTGTTGTTGCTGGAAATGAATATATAAACAACATGAAAAAAATTGCAGAAAAAGAAAACAGTGGTTTTGTAGTGATTTCTGGAAAACTAGAGGCAGACCTCTGCGAACTTGAAAGCGAACAAGAAAGACAAATGTTTTTAGCAGAGTTTGGCTTACAGCAGTCTGGTTTAGTAAATCTAGCACAAAAAACATATGAATTATTAGGCTTACGCACTTTTTTTACTGCAGGAAAAGATGAATGTCGTGCATGGACTATTCGTGCAGGAGATAAAGCTCCCAAAGCGGCCGGTGTAATTCATTCCGATTTTGAACGAGGTTTTATTAAAGCAGAAACATATAGTTTTGATGATTTTGAAAAATACGGAAGTGAGCAAAAAATAAAAGAAGCTGGACGGTATCGTCTTGAAGGAAAAGACTATGTCGTTCAAGATGGGGATATACTTTTTTTTAAGTTTAATGTATAGGCAAAATACAATGTTTTCGCGTTCAGAACCATTATTAGGTAAAGCATTTTATAAAATCTTAGAAAATAAAACGGTGTGTCTCTTTGGCTTGGGTGGTGTTGGTGGTTATGTCGCTGAAATATTAGTGCGTAGTGGAATTAAACACTTGATTTTAATAGATGGTGATACCGTTGAAATTTCAAATTTAAATCGCCAAATCATTGCTACACATTCAAATGTAGGTCGTTTAAAAACAGAATGTATGAGGGAGCGTCTTTTAGATATTGCACCTGATATACATGTTTCGTTAATTTCTTCATTTGTGCTTCCTGAATCTAAGGAATTATCAGATATTTTTTCGCTTCATATTGACTATGTCATTGATGCCATTGATACTATAACAGTAAAAGTTGAAATTGCAAAACAATGTGAAAAAAATAACATACCAATAATTTGTGCAACTGGTTGTGGAAATAGGCTTACAGCAGAATACAGATTTGAAGATATTTATAAAACGAATTATTGTCCTGTTTGCCGTATTTTGCGTAAATTGCTTAAAGAAGCGAATGTTTCTTCTTTAAAAGTTTTATACTCACCAACAAAAACGTACTCTGGAAAAACAGTTGCTTCTGTACCGTGGACACCTGCAATAGCAGGAATTATGATTGGAAGTCAAGTAATACAAGATTTGCTTAAAAAAGAGAAAAAAGCCTGAAGTTATAAGCCGGGTTCTGTTCACTTAAAAAGTGTGGGAATCATCTGACTCGTATGAAACATTACTGAATCATTTTAGCAGGCAACCCGTAAACTAGTAATCGGCAAACTAATCGTTTACTATTCGCCCTTGCTTCAGATGAGGTTTACATCGCCATGGTAGTTACCTAATCCACGCGGTGGGCTCTTACCCCACCATTTCACCCTTACCTATTTATATAGGCGGTATACTTTCTGTTGCACTATCTGTCTGATATACATCAGCTCGGCCGTTAGCCGACATCTTCCGATTGAAGCCCGGACTTTCCTCTTAATATATATTAAGCGATTCCCCACTTCAGGCTAGTGTTTATTTTTTCATGTAGCATCTGCGTGCCTTAGTCATCTAAATCAGCAAGCCCACCTAAATCTGCTTCATCAAAAACATATTCATCAGAAGTTTCATCCGAAACTTCATAATATAAAACACGGCTACAATATGGGCAATACTTTAATTCTGCTTCGGCTTGCACTTCATTGGCAAATTGCGCTGGTAAAATCATGTGACAACCTGAGCATACGCCATTTTTTACTGCGACTATACCATCTCCATGTTTATTTTTGATGATGCGTTCAAACTTAAACAAGGTTTCAGGTTCGAGTTCTTTTGCAAAATCAGTTTTTTGTATATCTAAATCGTTGATTTCATCGGCAATCTTTTTTGCTTCTGCATCTAAAGATTCTTTCATCTCATTAATTTCTACTTCATTTTCTGAAATCTCTTGCTCATAGTTTTTAATTTCAGTATCAATAAGCTTAAATTGTTCATTTTGATGCTCAATTTCAGCACGCAAAGCATCTTCTTTATTTTTTGTTTCATTTATAAGTTTCTCAAGTACTTCATAATCCCGTTGTGTTTCAACAGTTTCCATGCTTTTTTCTGCATTTTCACGCTTTAATTCAGTCTGAAACAATTCACCTTTGAGCCTATTGACTTCGGCACGAATATCTTCAAATTTTGCATTTTTTTCAATATATTCCTGCTTTAACCGTGCAAGAAGTTGTTCGTGTTGATGTAACACAGAAGGGGCATTTGCAATGCTTTCTTCTAGTTCATTCTTGCGCAATAATACGGTCTGCAAGTTTTTAAGTTTTTCAAAAACATCTTTCATATTCTTTCCATCCATGATATATCTCCTATGAATTTAAGTGATCTTTTATTTTTCTGTTTTTCTTTGGGTGTCGCAAGCGTCTTAAAGCTTTTGCTTCAATTTGACGAATACGCTCCCTTGTCACCTCAAAGTATAAACCGACTTCTTCCAAAGTTAATTGATAGCCACCATCGAGCCCAAATCTCATTTTAAGAACTTCGCGTTCTCGTTCAGGCAAGGTTGCAAGGAGCGCTTCAATTTCTTCTTGAAAAAGTTTATTTTCGGTTGCGTGATACGGATCTTCAGCAGTTTTATCTTCAATATAATCGCCAAAAAATGAATCTTCTTCATCATTGATTGGGGTTTCTAATGAAATAGGATCCCGTGCAACATTTTTTACACTTTTTACCTTGTCGACAGTCCAACCAAGTTGGATAGCAACTTCTTCATCGGTCGGTTCTCGACCTAATTTTTGCATAAGTATTCTCGCTTCACGATTAACCTTATTCATTTGTTCTATCATGTGTACCGGAACTCGTATTGTGCGTGCCTGGTCAGAAATGGAGCGCGTTATCGCTTGACGAATCCACCATGTTGCATAGGTTGAAAATTTAAAACCTTTTCGGTATTCAAATTTTTCGATAGCTTTTATAAGTCCTATATTTCCTTCTTGTATAAGGTCAAAAAGATGCAAGCCTCTATTGATATATTTTTTTGCAAGTGAAACTACAAGTCTCAAATTCGCCGTTATAAGTTTATCTTTTGCTTCTTTTAAGAGTTTTCTTCCATCAATAATCTGCTCACACATTTCTAATACATGCTCACTGGGGCATTCAAATGAATACTCTATATCCTTTGTTTCCCGATAAATTGACTGAAGTTTAGCATAGTTATCTTTTATTTCAGGAATACTCATTTGTAATTTTTCAGCAAGTTTTGTACTCTCTTTTGTAACGGCTAAATGTTTTCCAATTTTACGCAACTCTGCATAATTATTAATACCGAGTTTTAGTTTTCGACGCTCAATTTCACTATTTGATTCTTGAATTTTTTTACTTGCATCTTCAAATGTTGCAGACCATAAGTCTATTTCCTCTGGCAAAATATCAACTTTTTGAAAGTGCTGTATCAACTTTTCATGAAGAAGTTTTATATTTTCATCTGATAAAAAACTATCAATACTTTCATTGTTATATAGTTGTTTTTTTAGCGTAATATAATGCTTTAATTCTGGGTAAATTTGGCGCAAGGATTCTCCATAGAGTTGTTTAATTCGTTTTTTTTCGTCTATTTCTTCTTTTATTTCCTTGCGACTTTTTGTTTCATTTTGTAAATCAGGTTTTGTAAATGCTTTTTGCCCGAGTTCATAAAACTTAGTTAAAACCATCCCAGAATTTTTGATGACATTTTTTATAATTTCTTGACCACTTTCGATTTGCTTAGAAAGCATAACTTCTTCTTCAGCTGTCAATAAGTCTTCTTTACCAATATCACGCAAGTATAATTTAATAGGGTCATCAGTTGTTGCATTTTTTGCTAATTTGACAGTAGCTTTTACTTCTTGTTTTTTAGCCATGAGTTCTGCAAAGGTTTTATCAGCATCACTTATATTTTTAAACCTCTCGGCATATTCAGATAAAATTTCATAACCATAAGAATCATGTGTGAGTAAGCCGTCATCATCTAAAAAATTTTCATCATCAACAAGTTGTATCCCGTGCGCTTCTAATTTATCCATTATCGTTGTCATGTCTTCAGGTGTAAAAACATGAACGGGAATAAAATCCTCAAATTCAAGCAAAGTGATAATTTTTTCAGAACCTGCATAATCTAAAAGTTTAGTTATAGCATTTTCAATAGCGATTTCTTCGATAGTCATAGGCTCCCTTTTATTTTTTTAATGCGTCAATTTGCCTATCTAAATCGGCAATATCAGTTTGAATATCAAAACATACTTCTTCTGGTAATAAATCTAATCTATGTACTAATGAAGCTCGTTTCATAGATAATTTATTCAGTTTAATTTTTTTAATACTATCATTGATAATTTCTTCAGGATTCGTTGAAAATTCACCAGAAAAAACAGCAGATATTATCGCATTTTTAATTCTATCAGTTGGGCAATGCTTTAAAAGTTCTTCATAGGTTTCATTTTGCTCCCTATAACATTCTTCAAGTGCTATAAATATTTCTTTTGCATCAGGATTTGTAAAATCATCGGTACTTAATTGAGAGCGCATCGTTTTAAATAAACCTTGATTGGCCGCTACCGCTAATATTGCTAATGTTTCAAAATTACGCTCCACATCTTTCGGTTCAGCTATTTTTTTTGTTTCTTTGAATGTATTATTTTTTAGGTTTAAGTCTTTTTTAGCAGTAAAATCTGAATACATCGCTTCGGCACTTATACCCCACTTACGAGAAATATCTTGTATAATAGCTTCTCGTTTTATTTGTGAAGTAAGACGGTTGAGATATGGAAATAAAAAATTACAAGCGCGAGTCTTTCCTTCAGCAGTTAATATATCAAATTCAGTCATAGCCTTTTGTACAAAGAAATCCGAATCAAGTATACCATTTTTTACGATATTTTTCAAGCCCTCTGCACCATTTTTTTCAAAGACCTCTCCAGGATCCTTAGCATCTGTTGTCGTGAGTATTCGTATTTCACGCTCATACGGGAGTAGCAAATCAATAGCACGAAAGGTGGCATTTACACCTGCTTGGTCGGTATCAAAACAAAGATATACAGTATCGACGAGGCGACTGAGTATTTTGACTTGCTCCTCTGTAAGTGCTGTTCCTAATGGAGCACAGGCATTTGTAATACCTGCTTGATGAAATGCGAGCACATCCATGTACCCTTCACATAGTATGATAGAGCGCTCCTTTCTAATAGTTGGTAATGATTGATATAAGCCAAATAAATTTTCTTTTTTTTGGTACTGTATCATATCATACGAGTTTAAGTATTTCGGATTTTTTGGGTCATCATTTGTAAGGGCTCGTCCCCCAAAAGCAATTACTTGCCCCTGCCTATTAAAAATAGGAAACATAATTCTATTAGAAAAAAAAGAAAATTTTGGTCTTTTTTTTGAAAAAAGTCCTGATGTTTCTAAAAACTGAGCCGTATATCCTTTTTTTTGTAAAAAATCATAAAGCCATCTCATACCAGCAGGGGCAAAACCTAAGCAAAATCTGTCAATGATTTCGTTACTGACACATCTTTTTTCCAAATATTTTAAAGCTTCTATACCTTCTTTTGTTTTTAGCAAAATATGATGAAAACTATTTGCAACCTTTTCATATAAAAGATATATTTCTTCCTTTCTTTTGTCTTCAGCATTGAAATCGGTTTCTCCATTTTCATATACGAGCGATACATTATTTTTTTTCGCTAATTCCGTAACTGCCTGTATAAAGGAAATATGTTCCATTTCCATAAAAAACTGTATGAGCGTGCCACCTTTCTGACACCCAAAACAATAGAACACCTTTTTTTCAGGATCAATGTGAAACGAGGGCGTTTTTTCAGAATGAAAGGGGCAACATCCCCACCAAACATGACTTCTCTGCTCAAGGTGTGTATAATTTTCGACAAGAGACACAAAGTCCGTTGCTTCAATGACCATTTGTATAGACTGCTGAGTAATTGTTGGCACCCTTTTCTCCTCTTTTTAATTTCCCTTAAGCATAATTCCTTCGTTTCGATTATGCTCATAAAAGGTTTTAGAAAAAGCGTGTCGACCTTCACTTTCATTTATCAGCCGAAAATACAGGTAATCATGAACATGAGGAGAAACTACCGCCTGCAAAGCAGTAAAACCCGGACTACAAATTGGTGTAGGAGGAAGCCCTGAATATATATATGTATTATATGGGTTATCAATTTCAAGGTCAGCAAAAAAAATACGAGTTGGATGTGGCTTTTTTTGTATTTCTGTAATAATGTATTCAATAGTAGTGCATGATTGAAGGGCCATGCCAATGTTGAGCCTGTTTTGAAAAACCCCAGCAATAACAGGTGCTTCATCAACAAGTCTATATTCGCGTTCGACAATACTTGCAAGTTTTACCGTTTCCAAAATAGTAGGTGCATCTTGTGGAAAATTGGAAATCGTCTTTACCTTATTAAAAAAAGTTTCAATAAGGGTTGTTACGATACTGTGTGCTGTTTCATTTTCTGTAAAAAAATAGGTGTCAGGATATAAAAAACCTTCACAGGTCTTTGCAACAATTCCATAGGCAGCCAAAGGTTCTGGAGAATTGACAAGTTCTAAAAACTGCTCACGGGAAATTCCTAATTTTTCTTCAAGTAACCTCGCCAGTTTTGTAAGTGTTAAGCCTTCTGGAATCGTTATCTTAACCATTTTTTGCTTTCCCGTAGTTAATTCAGCAAAAATTTCAGAAAGACTCATATTGCTTGATAGCATATAGCTACCAGATTTAAAGGCAGGTTTGAATATACGAGCATAATAGTATGCAAATGTTTCATTTTTTATTAAGTTATCGGCATATAGATTTTTGACAATATGAGATGTAGAATCTCCATTTTTTATGATAAAGTCTATTTGTTCAGTTGAAGATGAATTTACAGGCATGGAAAAAAAATAACAAATACCAATACCACACACAATAATAAATAAAAAAAACATTACTATAAGGGCTAAAATTGAATGTTTTTTTTTGTTATGCTTAGCCAAAGGAACCTCCAAGTGCCTCATAATTACCTGTATCTAGGATAGAATCGAATAAATACCTCTAAGGAAAAGAGAAAACAGAAAAAAAGGTTACAAAAAAAAATAGTAAAGATATATTAAAAAAAAGTAAGCCCGCCTTGACATTTTTTTGAAAAAATAGTATGATATGGGCAACATTGTTAAACAGATTACCTTTTAGGGAGAAGGAAATATGCCACTTTTGCTATTAAATGTTGGAGAGCACGCTGTTATAAAACGAATCGGTGGAAAACCTGAAGTAAAACAGCATCTGTCAGACTTAGGATTTATAGTTGGGGCGTCCATTTTGGTAGTTTCAAAACTGGGAGATAATCTTATCGTAAACATAAAAAATAGCCGAATTGCTCTGGATAGGGGCATGGCAAAAAGTATTTTTATCTAGGTGTATAATGTGTAAAACACAAGTTTTAAAATTTATGTGTAAACTGGAGGTTTTATGAAAACTTTAAGAGATGTTTTAGTTGATGAAACTGTATCTGTAAAACGCGTTCACGGCGAAGGTGCAGTTAAGCGTCGGATTATGGATATGGGCGTTACAAAAGGCGTTTCCATTTATGTTCGTAAGGTTGCCCCACTTGGAGATCCTGTGGAAGTTACGGTGCGTGGATATGAATTATCTATTCGCAAAGAAGATGCTCAACTGATTGAAGTCGAGTAAGTTTTACTCATTTTTTTTGACTATAAATGTTAAATAAACTTAACTTTTAAGGAGTACTGTATGATAAAAATCGCACTAGCAGGGAACCCAAACAGCGGCAAAACGACACTTTTTAATGCTCTTACGGGTTCAAATCAATTTGTTGGAAACTGGCCAGGGGTAACGGTTGAAAAAAAAGAAGGCAAGCTAAAAACAAAAAACGAGGTAACAGTTGTAGATTTACCTGGTATTTATTCTCTTTCGCCGTACACATTAGAAGAAGTTGTTGCAAGACAATTTCTTGTAAATGAGCGACCTGATGCAATCTTAAACATAGTTGATGGTTCAAACTTAGAGAGAAACCTCTATTTAACGACACAACTTTTGGAATTGGGGATTCCTCTTGTTGTTGCCATCAACATGATGGACATAATAGAAAAAAATGGTGATACACTTGATTCAAAAGAATTATCACGGCAATTAGGCTGTTCTGTTGTAGAAATTTCTGCTTTAAAGGGCACCGGGATTGAAAAACTAACAAATACGGTTATCCAAGTTGCAAAGGAAAAACCGACTATTCCAAAACACATTTTTTCAGGAGCAGTAGAACATGCTATTGCACACATAGAAGAGGCTGTCATTCATGATATGAGCCTTGAAAAACAGCGTTGGTATGCGGTTAAGATTTTTGAAAATGACAAAAAAGTTATTGATGAGCTACACATCAATGCAGAAACACTTGCACACATTGGTGAAGATATTAAAAATGTAGAAAATGAAATGGACGATGATGCAGAAAGCATTATCACTAATGAGCGATACATTTATATTGGACAAGTTCTCAAAGCTTGTTACAAAAAGAAAAATCAAGGCGAACTTTCGACATCGGATAAAATCGACAAAGTGGTAACAAACCGCTTTTTAGCTTTGCCAATTTTTGCTGCGGTAATGGCATTAGTGTATATTTTATCGATTACGACTGTTGGAACTTTTTTTACTGATTGGGTAAATGATGGACTTTTTGGTGACGGTTGGCATTTGTTTAGTATCGGCACGGGCGAATACGAGGAAGCAATGGACGCTTATGCAGATGAACATTTTTTCACCAGTGAGGTAATCTCTACGGTGGATGCTGCTGTGGAAGCTGCTGTGCCAGGAGCAGAAAAACTACAAGGAGCAATCGCTGATGGTAGTTTTTCAGACTTTGATGAGCAGTACGCATTTTTTGGTGAAAAGTTAGCCGAAGCAGGTTTTGATGTGAGTGAGCAATACGAAGCCGCCTTTGGTGAAGATGCTGAAGGAGTTCCTGACAGTGCCGATTACGGTATTTTTGTACCGAGTATTCCTGCCCTCGTTGAAAGTGGTTTAGATGCTATCGGAGTTGCTGATTGGCTTAAAAGTTTGATTATTAAAGGTATCGTAGGCGGTGTAGGTGCCGTTTTAGGCTTTTTGCCACAGATGATGGTTTTGTTTATTTTGCTCGCATTTTTAGAGGCTTGTGGCTACATGGCTCGTATTGCCTTTGTGCTTGACAGGATTTTTAGACGGTTTGGTCTTTCAGGAAAGTCGTTTATCCCGATGTTAGTTGCAAGTGGTTGCGGAATACCTGGCATTATGGCAAGTAGGACAATCGAAAACGAACGCGATAGGCGAATGACGGTTATCACAACAACATTTATGCCGTGTGGGGCAAAACTACCGATTATTGCTTTAATTAGTGCTGCTCTTTTTGGTGGAACTTGGTGGATTACAACTATTTCGTATTTTATTGGTATTGCAGCAATTATTGTTTCAGGCATTATCTTAAAGAAAACGAAACTGTTTGCAGGAGATCCCGCTCCATTTATTATGGAACTTCCAGCGTATCACTTACCAACTGTAATGAATGTTCTTCGCTCAATGTGGGAGCGTTCATGGGCATTTATTAAAAAAGCAGGAACGGTTATTTTACTTTCATCGATTTTTATTTGGGCGACTTCTCATTTTGGCTCGGGCGAAAACGGATTTGGCTTTTATCTTGAGATGGAATTAGAAGATTCAATTTTAGGTAGCATTGGAAATGCCGTTAGATGGATTTTTGCTCCGCTTGGTTTTAATTCGATTAAGGCTACTATCGCTACTATTATGGGGCTTGTTGCAAAAGAAGAAGTTGTCGGTGTATTCGGTGTGCTTGATTTTGAAGTTATGAGCCGCATCGCAGCATTTTCTTTCCTTACATTTAACCTTTTGTGTGCACCTTGTTTTGCTGCAATCGGGGCAATTCGCCGTGAAATGAGCAGTGCAAAGTGGACTTTGTTTGCAGTTGCCTATCAAACAGTATTTGCATATATTATTTCATTGATAATTTATCAAATTGGTATGGCTGTTTCGGGTAGTCCACATATTGTTGGGTTAATTGTGGCATTAGCTTGTTTAGCGGTATTGCTTTTTATGCTTTTTAGAGCACAACCTCGTTATCAGGCTCATACTTTGAAAGCCGCTTAATAAGGAGTAAACAGATGGGAACAATTATTGTTGGATGTGTACTCGCCGTTATCGTAGGAGCTATTATCGTTAAGATGGTTCGGGACAAAAAAAACGGCAAAAGTGCTTGTGGATGTGGTTGTGGTGGGTGCACTGCTTGTGAAAATGGTTACCGCACTAAACAGAAATAACATTCAAGATAGGTAATACTAAAAACTACATTCTAAATAATGTAAAGGCAATAGCGGATTATTTTTGCTATTGCCTTTTTTATGTATGCTCAGGTTAAAATACAACCATTGCCAAATGGAAAAGTCTCCCTTGCTTTGTATTTTAGAAGAGAAGTTTTATTTTTTTAATTTATAAGTAATCGTAACAGATGCACTTACCGTTACATTACCTGCAGATAATGGTGTACTTGCAAAACTAGAATCAAAGGAAGCGTTTGACACCATCATTTGAGGAGCATATACACCGTCATTATGTTCCACGATTGTAAGAACCTTATCTACACTTCGATTTCCTGCTTGTGCGATGATATCCGCTTTTTGTTTTGCGTTATTTACAGCAAGAACTTGGGCTTCGTGTAGTACTATTTCATTGTCTTTTAGTGTAAATGTAAGAGAATTTAATTCGTTTGCTCCTGCACCAATAGCAGTATCAATAATATTGGATATGTTATCCATATCAAAAACAACAATTTTCATACTATTTCGTACTTGATAGTGTCCATTTTGTGCAAGATTGTTAGACCATGAATCTAAGCGTCTAATATTATAATTTGTTGTAGTTATTTGATGAGGCTCTATACCTGCTTTAACAACTGCTTCATACACCGTGTTCATTGTATTTGCATTTGCATCCGATGCATGTTTTACATTAATATCTTCTGTTATAACCGAAACGATAATTGATGCTTTATCAGGTTGTACAGTAACAGTTCCGACACCTGTTACTGTTATTTTATCATCTTCAATCTTTTTATAACATGAAATAAAACAAAAACACATAAAAACCAAGTAAAAAAATTTTTTTGTCATTTTGAGACACCCCTACAATAAAATTGTCCCGATTTTATCGTTATTACTTGATAAAATCAAGCCTAGATTTTTTTGTACATTTATGTTAATATGTACG
The DNA here is from genome assembly GCA_017453745.1 of Spirochaetaceae bacterium. GTDB lineage: Bacteria > Spirochaetota > Spirochaetia > Treponematales > Treponemataceae > Treponema_B. The sequence continues at coordinate 2,240 of JAFTEH010000017.1, read as the reverse complement.
CTCATTTTTAACTTAGGAGACTCAGATGGGAAAAAAAATTGTTATTGCGCTCGGAGGAAATGCTCTCGGTAATAATCTTGAAGAACAACGAATTGCAGTAAAAACGACCGCTAAAGCTATAGCAGACCTTATTCAAGACGGAAATGATGTTGTCGTTACACATGGAAATGGTCCACAAGTAGGTATGATTCAACTCGCTATGGAAGGTCATCATAAAGTTGATCCAAAAACTTCTGAAACCGAACTTTCTGTGTCGGTTGCAATGAGTCAAGCGTATATCGGTTCCGACCTTCAAAGAGCTATTTCGTTTGAATTAAAAAAGAGAAATATTGAAAAAACAGTAAGCACTGTTGTCACACATGTCGTTGTAGATAAAAACGATAAGGCTTTTCAAAATCCAACAAAGCCTATAGGAAGTTTTTTATCTAAATCTGAAGCAGATGCACTTATTGCAAAAAATGAGCATGTTATCGAAGATTCAGGACGCGGGTATCGAAAGGTTGTTGCATCCCCACTTCCTGTCGAAATTGCAGAACTACAGGTAATACGCTCTTTATTTACAGCTGGACAAGTTGTTATTGCCTGTGGCGGAGGAGGTATACCTGTTATAAATGATGAGGGGATGCTCGTTGGAGTTCCTGCTGTTATTGATAAAGATTTTGCGAGTGCTAAATTAGCAAGTGATCTCCATGCGGACTATTTGATTATCTTAACCGCAGTTGAAAAAGTTGCTATTAACTTTAATAAACCAAACCAGCAATGGCTTTCTAGCTTGACAGTTGAAGAAGCAAAAAAATATATTGATGAAAATCAATTTGCAAAAGGCTCAATGCTTCCAAAGGTACAAGCAGCTGTTCAATTTGTTGAAAATAATCCTTCTGGTTCGGCTCTTATTACATTACTTGAAAAAGCACGCGATGGTATACTTGGAAAGACGGGTACAATAATACAAAAATAATTAAAAAAATGCAAAAAAAGGACTTGACTTTTTTTTGCATTTTTTTACAATACTATGTATAGTTTTTGGGGGTGTAGCGAAGCTGGTTATCGCGCTGGCCTGTCACGCCGGAGATCGCGGGTTCGAGCCCCGTCGCTCCCGAACTAAAAGCCCATCTTAACCTTTATTATCTTGGAGGTAAGGTGGGCTTTTTTTTACCCAATTTCTTTCGGGCAGTAGCGCAGTTGGTAGCGCGCTTGGTTCGGGACCAAGAAGTCGGGGGTTCAAATCCCCCCTACCCGATACTTTTATTCATGTAGTTGACTTAAACAGTGAGGATATTGCTTGTGATGCGCAAATGACTTTTAAACTCATTATGCGAGACAAGGTATCTAAATCATCACTCACAATGAAGTATGTTCTTCTCAAAACAAAAAACCCGCACTTTTTTATACAACTGCATAAAAAAATGCGGGCAAACCATAAAGTAAAGCTTATGACAAGAATTTACAGCCTGCTTCGCGGTATTGCTTGACTTCAGCGACAATAGAATCAACATCCATTACCATTTCCATCATGCTGACCTGCTCTTCGTAGACTGCAGGATCTATCTGCGCTTTAATTTCCGGTTCTACCACATGGTAACAAGAGAGTCCCAACGAGACCCCTGCCAATGGACCAGCGAAAGTCGGATCGCCTACAGTGACAGTTTCACAAGCTAAACCAGAAGATTCAGCTTCTGCACCACCAAGTAGTACTACAACATTTTCAGGACCATACTTTTCAGCAGCGTCCTTTACGCGTTGTTGATTTTCCAAGTCCATAGCGCCTGCGCTTGTTCAGACAAAACATTCAGTAGCAGCGTATACTACCTCAGCTCCTGCTGTCTCTGCACAGAGTTTTATGGCTTCCCCGGGAATGCCGTCGCGGTCACCAATAATGATGACCTTTTTACCTTTAAGTTCCATAGCATCCTCCTAGGATAAATTTTTTGCGAGTATATACACCTCGCATTATTTTCAAAAAACAAAGAGGCCCTCTTTCCAGTCAAACAGTCATTTTAAAGCAAAAATCAGTTTCACAATAAAAAAGGACCTGTAAAAAAAAAATTATGATATGTATTTTTTTACCATATCTTCAATTTGGTTAATGGTTAAATCACTACCTGTTACACTGTCTGTGCGTTGCCCATCAACATAAATGATCATCGTTGGTAGCCCCAGTACTTGTTCTTTCATTGCGACACGACGAGCACCATCAATGTTAAAAGAACAAAACTTAGCTTTTCCCGCATACTTTTCAG
>JAFTEH010000150.1 GCA_017453745.1 Spirochaetaceae bacterium | reverse complement strand
TGAACGCCCCTAAACTCCCCGACCTTTCCAACTACCTCGCACCGGGGTGCTGGACTTCCCAGGAGTTCGACGCCAATGCAAAAATTGGCAGGTTTACTATTCAGATGGCTACAGTAACCAACACCTCTTTGCCAGAAGGGCCAAACAGGGCTAATTGGAGCATTACTGGCTTGGTCTCTTCTGGAAAATTTTGGGGATATGCCCTGCCAAATGCCTATACACCTCCAACGCCAGATAATACGAAATTTGCCGGCTATGCACTGCTGGATCGAGATATGCAGTTTTCTCCTTACAAAGAAGTGAAGGATTACGACAATCGAGAAAACTTTCTCAAAAATTGCTGCTTATCCGGAGACAAGGTGCACGGCTTGTCTAATCCTCGGGGTTTTTGCCTCGTCAACACGTGCTTTCAGATGTTGCATAACTCAGCTCAGGTTCGGCGGATTGTCGCGGCGTTTAAAAATGGAGATTTGAAGGGGCGATCGAGGGTCGTCAACAAAATTGCCGAAGGTTTTGCGCTGATCGAAAACGGCAACGGCTTGAATGTCGAGGTTTTTAAAAAATACCTGGAAGAGTTCGCGTCCGAAGCGAATAAAGCCAACGGTTCAGAAATATATGAATGCTTAACAAAAGGAGAAAAAATTACGCCATATTTTCTGGATTGTTTTGTTGCCCTGTTGATAAATGAATGTACGAAGTGCGGAAATGATGTTCTTAGGGGAAATTTTTTGTCTCAAAACATGGAAGTTGTTAAATGTGTTAAGTGTGGCGCCGTAGCTCAATTTTTAGATGAGGATAATGTATTTTCTTTTACAGATGGATGTCCCGATGGCTTGCTTAATTATCTAGGGAAGGCTTGCATACCTGATGGCTGTGAGAGTGGTAATGTTTGTAGCAAGTGCAAACAAAGTAACACTGAGTTCTGTTGGCAAAAATACTTCTACTTCCCGAACATTTTAATTTTGTTGAATATGCCGGCAGATGAGGAAAATCCCCGTTTTTTCAGTTCTTATCCTGAAACGCTAGAACTAACCGACATCGAGGGAGCAAAAAAGTATGAACTTGTTGCTCAAGGAATAGGCAATGAAGGACATAGTTTTTCACGGATTAAATTAAATGATGGCAAGTGGATTACCGTGGATGATGCCCAAGTACTGACGGAGTACCAGGTTCAGCAGAATGACAACCGTATCAGCGTCAACGATGGGCGTTTCGCCCAGGATGAAAGATGCTGGGGACTGATATACGAGCAAAGATGAAAAATACGAAAAGTGGAGTTGTGCTGTAAAAAAACTACATAGAAGGAAGTAATGTTTCAATTTGATGGTGTGATAGAGGAGAGTAATTGCGATTGAAGAATAAAAGTTTGCAAATAATATAAGTGTAAAGAATTGCCAAATTTTAAGGCTGTAGTGATAAAACAAAAGTATCTATACTTAAAAATTTGTGAACTTGGCGAATAACAAAAAGTATTTTAAAGCGAATAAATCGTAGATTTATATTCTAAGAAATCACGAATTTTACTAGACATCAAGTGTAATGAGTGGATTTTATATAAAACTTTTTTGCAATAAATTACAATAAATCGAATTCTTTATTCCCCAAACGTGGCTCTCCCACATGAATTGACCATAGGCGTTTGTCATATTGAAGAAAAAAAGGTTATCGAAAAACCAACAAATAAACTGCCTATTGAAAAGTGATAGTGC
>JAFTEH010000149.1 GCA_017453745.1 Spirochaetaceae bacterium | reverse complement strand
TTTCCCTTAGGAACCCTTACCTTCCTAAAACGCGGCTTAGGGCTCCGCCCTAAAGAACCCGCCTTAGAGTAATAAGTTTCCAGGTATGTTCTATGGAATTTAAGCAACTTGACACTTATTTTTAATTCTCGCACTTACGCACCGTCTACCTCCGTGTAGACGGGTTTGCTTGTTGGTGCTTTCCCTTAGAATCCCTATCCCTTCCAAAAGCGTCGCTTAGGGCTCTGTCATAAAGAACCCGCCTGGAAGTAATAAGTTTCCAGTTATGTTCTATGGATTTAGGCAAATCTGGTAGTTTTAATATATAAGAGAACCTCTAAAAACGCATCGAGATGCTTCGCTATCCTGTCACCGTTTTTAGCGTTTCTGCTTATCTTGTATTTTTTTTATTTTTGGATATGATAACCCATACCTTTTTTGAGGAAATTACGGGAATGAAAAAATATCTTTCGTATATTGTATTAGTTATCGGAATTTGTTTAATTGTTTTTGGAATTGCTTCCAATGAAGTTTCTGTTGTATTAAAAAAAGCAGTTAATATCTGTTTGGAATGTATTGGGATTGGGTAGGAGTGCATTATGGAAAAAGATTCTCATACACAGGCTGGGTCGACCAACAAACAGGCTGAATTAGCGAAAAAAATGCGCCGACGGCACTATATCCAAGCACTCGGAGCACTCGCCATGAACGGCAATTTGAAAGGTTTTTTTGAGGGGCGTATTTTTACAGGAGCAACAAAAGCCGCTTGTCTGCCCGTGTTAAATTGTTATTCTTGTCCAGGGGCTCTTACATCATGCCCGATAGGCTCTATTCAAGCGAGCATTGCAGGAAAAGGTTTTCATTTTCCCAAGTATGCCGTTGGACTTGTTATTTTGTTTGGTATCTTGGCAGGGCGTTGGTTTTGTGGCTATCTCTGTCCATTTGGTTTTTTTCAGGATCTCGTATACAAAATCCCTGTGCCGAAGCGTCGGCTTGTTGGTAAAGCGGTAAAGGTTATTTCGTATCTGCGTTATGTTATCCTTGCGGTTTTTGTGTTCTTATTGCCATTTGCATTTAAGGATAAGTTTGGCGTTACGGATCCCTATTTTTGTAAGTATATTTGTCCATCGGGGCTTTTGTTTGGTGCTCTGCCACTTATGGCTGTAAATGAAGCGCTTCGTAATGCAGCGGGTGTTCTTTTTGCAAATAAACTTGCTATTGCGTTGTTAGTGACGGTGCTTTCATCTTTTATCTTTAGACCCTTTTGTCGATTTATATGTCCACTGGGCGCTTTACTCGGAATGTGTAACCCTATTAGTTTTTACGGCCTAAAAATAAATAAGGAAAAATGTGTCAACTGTGGTGTATGTGAGCGCACTTGTAAGTTCGGTATTCCAACATACAAAAAGCCTAATAGCCCCGATTGTATTAGATGTAATGAATGTCTAAAGGCCTGTCCGTTCAAGGCAATCGAACAAAAGGGTTTTCCCGTAAGCAAAGGGGCAAAATACGCACTAAAATGACAGGGGTATTTTGACTTGCCCCTTGCTCCACAAACTGAAGTTTTTGAAGTAGGCATTCTCATTTTATCGCGAGCGCACGCTTTTGAGCAGTTTTTTAGAGATGGCGCATGTCTAAAAAACAAAATTTTAAAACTTTTTAGTTGTTCCCTTTTCTAATTGTGCAATGTGAATTGACTTTTATTTTGTTTTAAGTATAATAGTGGGGACATGGTCAGTACGAAGCTGGTAAGTAGTGCCTTAGATGAAGCGTTGAGTTTATTTAGAAAAGGTGATTTTCTAGCGGGTCAGGCTCAAACTGAAAAGCTTTTAACGCAAGATTTAGACAATGAAGACTTGAAGTACTTGAATCGGTGCATTGCTTTTTGGGGAAATCGGTTTGATGAAGTTGCGTATATTCAGGATCCTCTAAAAGCAGGCGAACATTTTGTAACAAATTGGGCACCATTTTTGCAGTATATGCAAAAGGATTCAAGTTTACTTGAGCCTTTTATTTTTACATTTAAGACCTTGGCTTTTCGTACTGCGGTTATGTTTTATTCTAAGTTGTATCGTCCCGAAATAGCGGAGCAAGAGCCTTTTTTATGTAGACGAATTGGTCTTTGTTTCAAAGCGCTTGGGGACTATGAGCAAGCGGTTGATTTTTTGTATATGGCTTATCATTCGGAAAGCGATAATCCAAAAATTATAGCTGAGTTGGCTGATGCCTTTGCTCTATACGGCGAAACAAAGCGCGCAAAGGTTTTTTTTCGAGATGCTTTTTATGAAGGCGCCAGTGAAATTGAACTAGAGTATCTGGAGTCACATCTGATTTTAGATCTCGTTGCTTCTGTTTCACAACTAGGCTACAGAGGGAATGAGTTGCTTGAATGGCTCCCTGTATATGGCTACATAGATAGAACACTTAGTATAAAACGAGAGTTAAAGGCGGCTGAAGTAGGTAAACTAAAACAGCGTATTTTTATGCTTGAAAGCGAATTACGACGCATAAGTGAAGATGAACAAAGGGTAGTCTTGCCGAAACTTATAAATTCGTATCTGTGGCTTATGGATACATATAGTTTACCTCCAATTGACGAAGATAAAATTAAAGAGATACTTTTGAAAATTAAAGTATTAAATATAAATATCTATAAAGCACTTGAATGCAGGTAGATTATTTTGTAGGGAATTTCTAAAACGCATCTGGATGCCCTAACTGCGTCTTGCCTACTATGCTTGACCTGTCCTACGCTTGTTTGTTGTAAACATGGCTGTTAGGGAGTAGGTGGCAATAGGGAGACCCCATGTAGGTCCCACCATGTTGCCGTTTTAGAGATAACTATACTACTTTTAGGAGAATTACATGTCTGAATCTGTTGAAAAGACTCTTATTTCAATGTTGAATGAAGAAACCTGGACACGGGCAGCAATTAGCAATTACTCGATTGCTGACTTTCAAGAATTGGATACTATAATAGCTCAAGCTAAAAACGAAAGAAAAATTGATGAAGTTAAATCAATTTGCAAGGAACAGCTTGTGCGTTCAAAAAATAGCATTATTGCACTATATCTTTCTAGTATTATTTCTCTTATGCAACAGGACCTAGATGATTCAAACCTTATCACGCTTATTGAAATATTTACTGAAAATAAACGAATGCAGATTGTAGAGCATTTATGTTCTCGAACCTTAGAGTTTGGCGAATCAAAACTGGCTTTAAGAACCCTTGCTGATTATTATAAAAAATCTGACAACGAGCAATTAGATAGTATTTTAGAGCGATTAACAAAAATAGATTATGATGATGCAGAATCTCCAAAACGAATAGCCTTGCGAGCCGAAGAAAATGGCGAAATGGACAAGGCTATTGAATTTTATAAAAAAGCAATTTACCGTTTTATTTCTCTGAGAAAGTTAAGTAGCGTAAAAGAAGTGTGGTCAAAGTTGACGAGTTTGATACCCGAAGAAATAGACTTTTTTTATAGAATACAAAACAAAGTTGCTGTAGGCTTAGGCGAATCACGAAATACATTTTTAATGTACGATTTGTATCAATATTATGCCCAAAACGAAAAATGGGATATTGCAATCAGTATTTTAAAACTTGCACTTCATTATGATGCAGATGATACAAAGGTAAGGCAGGACCTCGTGGAAGCATACCGAAAAAAATACGCTTCGCACAGTCATCTGGAAGAATGTATTCGCGTTTCAAGTTTAAATCAAAATTGGCGCTCTGTTTTTGAAGCAATTTCTGAATTTGAAAAGCATATTGCCTTTGACACTGGTAGTTATGTGTTTCATAAAACATGGGGCGTTGGGCGTATCAATAGCCTTGAAAATGAAGTTTTGAAGGTTGATTTTGCAAGACAGCGTGGTCACGAAATGAGCCTAAAAATGGCGTTGAGTTCCTTGCAAATACTTTCACCTGAACATATATGGGTTTTAAAAGCAACAAAAAAGAAAGAAGAATTAACAGCAAAAATTAAAACAGATCCAGAGTGGGCATTGAAAACTATCATCATGAGTTTTGACAATAACTGTGATTTAAAGAAAATAAAGCAGGAACTCGTTCCGTCACTCTTGAGTACTGGAGAATGGACAAACTGGAATGTAAAAGCGCGAAAAATCTTGAGGGAAAATTCTAACTTTGGCATTGTACCTACTAATGTCGATTCATACACCGTACGCGAACGCCCTATATCAATAGAAGAAAAACTCTTTAATGAGTTTAAGGCACACAAAAACTTTTTTTCACGCATTGATATTATCAATACATTTATCGAAAAAGCAGATGTAAACGATGAAGTATTCCACGAAATGTTTAATTACTTTGATGCATTTTTAAAAGCCCCTTCTCAAGTGACAGAGCAAGTGATTGTTTCGCAGATGATTGTTACTTCTATCGGAGCAAAAATTCCGCATTTGGTTTCTTCAAAGCCTATTAGTTTTGTGAGTCTGTACGAACACATCCAAAATCCTGCCGAAATCTACGAAGCCTTAAAGGATAAGGAATTAAAAAAACAGTTTTTGAAAAATATTAAAAATCTCATACCGCATTGGCAAGACCAATATATTTTACTTTTTCCTTCGGTGCTTTCAAATGATATTGTTCAAGACTTACTTGAAAGTGGTGATGAAGCAAAGTTGCAAACATTTGCGAGAGACTGTTTTGAAAATCCAAAAGTATACCGTGAACCTGTAATTTGGTTTTTCAAAAATTCCGTAAATGATGATTGGTTTAAAAATGCCAATATTGATTACGAAAAACAACTCATTGCCTTGATACATATTTTAGATTTAAGTTTGTGTGAAATTGAAAATAAACAGAACACAACAGAAAATCGAAGAATTGTTAAGCAGGTGACAGGTTTGTTATTTGACAGTGATGAACATTTACTGGAAGATTTTATCGAAACTTCGGATAGGGACACGGTGACACGAATCTATATTTTAATTGCCGATATAAAGGATTTGGATTCTGTCCTGAAAGCAAAACTTCACACTCAAATTCAAAAACGCTTCCCTGATTTTAATTTCTTTGATTCAGAGGAAAAGGAGTCGACTTCATTGGGTTTGATAGTTACGGCTCGCATGCTTGAAGAAAAAAAGAAAGAACTGCAAAATATTTTGGATGTCCGTATTCCGCAAAATCAAAAGGATTTAGGTTACGCTATTTCGCTCGGAGATTTACGAGAAAACTCCGAGTACAAAGCCGCTCGTGAAGAACAAGCAAAGTTGAGCAACTTAAGCACTCGCTTGCAAAACGATATTGAGCGAGCGAAAGTGTTTGACCCATTGACAGCGAACACAAAAAAAGTTGGATTTGGAACACGGGTTACTATTGAAAACCTTACCGACCAAAAAGGACAAGAAGTGTATACAATATTAGGGCCATGGGAATCAGACCCTGAAAACGGTATTATTTCTTACCTTTCACCGCTTGGGCGAGAACTCTTTAATAAAAAGGTCGGCGAAACAGTTGAAGTAAACATTATGGATCAAAATAAAAAGTACAAGGTTCTATCGATTGAAGTTGCAACAATAAAATAAATGAAGTTGCAACAATAAAATAAAAACGGGACTCTCACTCGAAATTCTAATTTTTGTACTTGCTTGATTCCAAAAAACTAGATAGAGGCGCACAGCTAAAAATGCAAAATTTTTTGTTTTTAGGCTGTGCCCTATTTTTTATAGTTGGCACTAGTATATATCGCTTGATTTTTATTTTGTGCTCGTGTACAATATATGGGAATTTTGGTAGCTACTGTTGTACGAATCGTCGGGAGAGCGCAAAGTGCCACTGAGGTAGCATGGTGCAAACATGACGAGACAAGTGTGCATTTCTAGGCTTGCTGTGTGCTTTGTTGCTACAGGGAACCTCTCAAAACACATCAGGATGCTTCACTGCCCTGTCACCGTTTTTAGAAGTGCCTTACAGTTTCAGGAGTTGCCGTAACGCTAAAGGGGTTAGTGTATGAAAAAGACGCTGTGTACTTTTTTTGTTTTTGTTTGCCTTTTTACTAAGCTTTTTGCGCAAACAGAAAAAGAAAGGGCGGATATTCTTATCATGATGGATACATCTGGTACTATTTTGCCTTACTATGATGATATAAATAAACGCGTACTGAACGAAATAAATTCTAAGTTTATACGCGAAGGCGATATGGTGCACCTTATCTCGTTTAATTCGTCCGCACGGCACGAAATTTCTCAAGAAATAAAAAGTGAATCTGATTTATCTCGTATCGTTTCGCGGTTTATGCTTTTGTATCAACTCGGGCAACATTCTGACTTGCTGACAGCCTTTGATTATGGTAAAACATTTACGCAAAACCTAAAAACGCAGGGAACTGAAAAGATCCTTATTATTATTTCGGACGGTATTTTTAATCCTCCTGCGCAGAGCCCCTATGCTTCGTATAATGCCGAACAACTGAAAAATAAAATTTCAAATGTGTCAAATGATATTAGAAATGATGGATGGAAAGTGTACTTTGTAAAACTCCCATTTCCCGATAATGTGTTAATTCACGATCTGAATGGCAACTTGATTGACGATATTGCTTCGACGGCAGACCCGTCACGCACCTTGGCTAATGGCACATCTGGTATCGGTAGCACAGGTGCCACTGGTGATGCTCTGGGGAATACTCCATCTCGTTCTAATACTGATGATTGGACTTCAACGGCAAATGAACAAGCCGCTAACAATGGTGGCGTAAACGGAACGAGCGGTACTGGGGGAAGCACCGGTAGTAGCACGAACTCCTCTGGATATACCGATATTTCTGGGGATGTAACTAACAGCATGGGCATTACTCCAAGCACCTACAGTTCTGACCCTAATAACCCATTTCAGTTTAACGAGGATACAGCGACCTTACCGCGCGTGCAGTTCCCCGATAGCCTTACATCCTCAGGGCGAAAACTTGCAGTACCGCTCAAAATTACAAACCCCAGCGATGAAGATATTAGCTTGAATCTCGAACAACTCGTTATAACGAATGGTAGCACAAACTATACCGCTCCTGTTCGCAATGGCTCATTAACCATCCCCGCAGGCGAAACGGTAGAACTGAACGGAGAAGCCACGCTTCCCTCAGAAGTGGCAAACGGCACATACAATTCTGATGTGCGTCTACAATTTGCCGATAACAAGGCCGTTCTTCCACAAGTTGCGACCTTACCCGTTCATGTAAAACCGACCTTTATCGAAGAATTGTACCAAAGCGGAAAACTGTGGATTATTCTCGCGATTGCCGCCGTGGTACTCTTGCTGTTGTTATTGCTTTTGTTTTTTTTGTTGCGTGGCAGAACGCGAAATCCTCTTTCAAATGCCTTGCGCGATGTTTCTGGACATGATAGCCTCAATGCGTTTAGCGCCCAAAGTAGTTCTGATGCTCGAAGAAATGCCCAAACCGCTGATGAATACGCAAACCAAATTGCTGCTGCTCGTCGTGCCGAAGCAGAAGCGCGTTCGGCTCTCTTAAATAGCAGTTCGGGCAATACGACATATCCGAGTGCCCAATACAGCGAGCAACGCATAAAAGCGCACCGAAATCAATCGGGCATGACCGAAATTTATGTATTTAACCAAAACCGCTCTATTGGCAAACGAAATATACATATTATGAAACCAGGTTCGCAACGCTCTGTCGGTGGTGGAAAAGGCGACGATTTTTTAATCTTCCTTGTCCGTTTTCCCTCGAATTTGGCGAGTGTGCGCTACGATGGGCAAGACTATCATTTGACTATAAACAAGCGTGAATACTTCCCCTATGTTCAATCTAACACGGTAAATAATTGTATTGGTAAAACGATTACGGTTGTTTCCGACAAAGGCTATCATGTTGGGTTTACATTTAGGGAATATGAAGACCCCATTAGTAACTTAAACAATATTTTGACTTCTATTAAATACGACTAAAAACAATTAAAAGTCCAATAGGGTTTTTGTTATACAAAGGGGGCTTACATTGAAAAACTCGCCTATCGTTTTGAAACCGATAGGCGGGTTTTTCAATCCTTCTATATATCTATAAGCACCTGAGGCTCTATCCAATATCCTCAATTTGTAAACTTATGGGCACTTCTAAAAACTCAAAATTTAAAAAGTTTTTATGAAGTGTCGTATTTGGAGCCTTGTAATTTCAAGGCTCTAATACTCGCATTTTCAAAGACACCGCTAAAAACTGTGACAGGGCAGCGAAGCATCCAGATGCGTTTTTAGAGGTTCCCTTATATCTTAAATCTTTTTTTGACAAGTTGGTACAGCATATCCAATACCTGGCTATGAATGTCTGCGATACCATTGTCGTTTAAAAAATCGCGGCGCTCACGGAAAAACCAATGATAGAGTCTCGATTTTTTTTCTACATCATCATCTTGACCATGACAGATACGCACGATAGAAAGCATTTCGTCTGAATTAAACATTGAAAAATGCCCATTACAGACAATGTGGTATACATCGGAATTTTGCCCGCGTTTAATTTCTACATTGCAAGTTTCAACTGCTGTTTTACTGGTTCCTCGAGTCGCTGTTTTTTCATTTTCCGCTTCTGCTCGCATGCGGTCTATCTGCATGTTATACAAATGAACACGGGCCTGATCAAGCAAAAATTGCAAACCCTCAGCATCAAGTTCTGGTAAGATTTTTTCAAGTTCTGTAGATAGCGCTTTTTCCTGTGCGGTCTGTGAGCGAGTGCCTTTTTGCTTTTGACTTGTCTTAGTCGCTTTTGCCGTTTTTGTTGCTGCTGCTTTAGACTTGGCTTGAGCGCTTTCCTTTGCCGTTTTTGTAGCGCTTGCCTTTGTTTCTTTTGTGGCACTCGCTTTAGTTACTTTTGTGCTTGCTGCTTTTGTCGTTTTTGTAGCGCTTGCCTTTGTCGCTTTTGCGGCACTCGCTTTAGTTACTTTTGTGCTTGCTGCTTTTGTCGTTTTTGTAGCCATATAAAACTCCTTAATAGTTTTATCGTATGATAGTATTGTACACGCAAAGGCAAGTAAAAGTCTATAGTGAAAGATGAGATTGTTTTACAAAAAAGCGGATGATGGGAGTCGAACCCACGTCACAAGCTTGGGAAGCTTGGATAATAGCCGTTATATGACATCCGCAAGATATAATACTATATACCTAAATTGCAGATAAATGTCAAGTACTTTTTTTTATTTTCCTCTAGTATTACACGGAAAATAATTTTTAATATAAACAACTGGTTTATGAGTTAATTTTGACTAATTATAGATAAGTGCCAAAAAGTTATAGGGCACTTCTAAAAACTGGAAAATTTTAAAAATTTTTTAGAAGTGTCTTTAAAAATATCAGATTTGCGTAAATTCCATAATGCATAACTGGAAACTTATTACTCTAAGGCGGGTTCTTAGGGCAGAGCCCTAAGCGAAGCTTTTGGAAGGGATAGGGATTCTAAGGGAAAGTACTAGCAAGCAAAGCCGTCTACACGGATGTAGACGGTGCGCAAGCGCGAGAATTAAAAATATAATTTTCTCAATTTTTAATTCTCGTCTTGGTCAATAATGGGAAACAGGTAAGGATATAAAAACACTAAAATCCGCCTTGCTTGCACACGGACTTAATGCAAGGCGAAAAAATGGGGTTCTTAGGGGGAACCCCTAAGCCG
>JAFTEH010000148.1 GCA_017453745.1 Spirochaetaceae bacterium | reverse complement strand
GTAATACTGCGTTGCATCACGGTGTTATTTTAAAAGATCGTGCCCTAGTCGATTTTATACTTACATTCGGCTTGAGTTTAAATGAAAAAAATAATGAGGGATTTTCTCCACTTGAAGTTGCCTATACCAATATGTCGGATATTAAATCAGTAGAAATTGCTAGCGACATTTTACAGGCAGGGGCTACACCCTTGAATGATACATATCAGGTTTTTGAAACAGCCGCTATTAAACGGAATTTTGCTATGTATTTTGATGATGGAAATACACCGCTCCATATTGCTGCACGAGATGGGGAAAATGGCATTGCCTTATTTTTGCTTGACAAAAATATTTCCATAGATGCAAAAAATGCTTCAAATGCAACTGCTTTACATGAAGCGGTAAGAAATGGAAATTCTGAAACAGCCTTGTTACTTTTAAATGCTGGAGCGGATGTAAATGCTCGTGACTCTTTTGGAAACACTCCTCTCCATCTTGTCATGCCTGAGGCAAGTCGGGCAATACTTTTTGATATGCTTTTATCATTTGGAGCTGATGTAAGTGCACGTGATACTTATGGGGAAATGCCATTACATATTGCCGCTCGTATTGACATGAGTGATGATATTATACAGCGCTTAGTTTTTGCAGGCTCAGATGTAAATGCGCGTAATAAAAAAGGGGAAACCCCTCTTATGATTGCACTTGAAAGGATGCAATTAAATCAAGCAAAACTTCTTGTAGCACTTGGTGCGCATATTCATGATGAAGATAATTCGGGAAAAAGTTCATACGCTCGTGCTATTGATTTAGGTATTGATGCTATAAAAATATTGATTACCTCACAAAATAGCAATACGAGTGATGGTAGTGGTAGAAGCCCACTGCATACCGCTATAATAAAAAATGCTTCAACAGAAATTGTTGAATACCTCCTTGCATGTAATGCCCAAGTAAACATGCGTGATAAAGATGGAAATACTCCGTTACATATCGCAGTAAGGCAGAACCAAAAAGAAATAGGGGAAATGCTATTAACGCATGATGCCGATATTTTTGTAGCAAATATAACAGGAGAATCTCCACTTAGTATTAGTTATGTGCTACGAGAAGGTCGACCCGATTGGCTAATAAATGAAAGAACAGTTCATTTTGTTGACACAAATGGAAATACTCCGCTTCATCTTGCTGCCGAATGGGGCGCTTCTAATATGATTCAATTTTTGTTACATAGAGGGGCTCATGTTAATGCCAAAAATGAAAATGGGGAAACGCCCTTTTTCAGTGCAGTAAAAGGAAATAGTTCTGCTTCCGTTGATGCATTACTGATGAGTAGTCAGTCTGAAATCGATATTGAAGCGCGCGACTTTTTAGGGAATTCGATTTTGCACACAGCTGTACAATGGTCAGCATATACTGCTGCCGCAAAGGTTATTTCTTTAATTGGTAGCGACAAATTAGTTGGAGCGAGAAATCTTTCGGGTAAAACGGCATTGCAAATTGCGGCATTTCAAGGTGATATGCAGTTTGTACAACTATTTTTGCAATATGGAATTGACATAAATGAAACAGATGATTTCGGCCGTTCAGTATTGGTTTATGCTATAAATGGAAATAAGCCTGAAATGGTTTTGTACTTATTGTCACATGGGGCAGATGTTCGTTTACAAGATATGTATGGGCAAACACCTTTGTATTATTGTGTACAAACGAAAAATTTTGAATGTGTTACCCTTTTGCGCAATGTTGGGGCAAATCCTATGACAATGGCAAGCAATGGGACAACCCCTCTTTCTCTTGCTTTTAAGGAAAGCCTTGCACTTACTGAAGCGGTTTTGGGTAATGATACAACTCTGCAAAATACAGACGGTAATACACCCATTCAAATAGCTATTATTGAAAATGCAAGTATTGATATTGTAGAGCATTTGCTCACAAAAAATTATCCACTTGACAAGCGCAATAAAGATGGAAACACCGCATTATTTTTAGCAGTACAAGGCAACAAAGAAAAAATTATTGATTTATTGTTGCGTAATGGAGCCGATGCGTTTTTAGCAAATACTGAATCTCATTCACCAGTGACTTTAGTATTGAATAACCATAAATCATTTTTGGACTTATTTGCTAAAAACTTAAAACAAAAAGCAGATGCTATTGGCGATACTTTTTTACATTATGCTTCTCGTCTCTCTGATGTTGAAACAGTAGCCTATTTGATTGATGAAGGATATTCCCCACACATAGAAAATAGGGAAGGGCACACCTGTTTAGATATGGCAACTCGTTGGGGCAATAAAGATGTTGAAAGGTATCTTAGGAATGTTACTAATGAGAACCTCTAAACGAAGTTTATGACTTTTTAAAGAAGGGGCATTTACTTTTCGGATACAATGTGCACTCATTAATGCGGTAAGCATTTGTGAGATATAAAACCGTGATACACTTTTTAAGCGTGCGTTCTCATGTTATTGCGAACGCATAGATTTTAACGGAAGTTTTATTTCTGATACAATAATACTTGCGACGATAAGGAAGCCACCACAAACTAAGGGAATGGTAATTTTTTCTTTGCCAAAGAGCACTGAAAAGCCCATACCAAAAACAGATTCAAGTGCAAAAAAAAGTGAGGCAGTAGATGCAGGTGTGTATTTTTGTCCGAATGTTTGTAGCACGAGCGCTATTGCGGTACAAGGAATTGCAAGATATAAAAGCGTAAAGACTGAAGTATTAGACCATACTGTCATGCTATTATTTTCAAAAATAAAACTAAAGCAAAATGCACATACAGCAACTACAAAAAACTGGCTCATAGTAAAGAGCACTGTATCTAAGCGAATTGCTATGCGCTCCACTAAGACAATATGAAAAACAAAAATAAAACTACTTAGTAATGCAAAGAGGTCAGTAAAAACATTGGACGAGTTTTTTGCAAGTAAATCGGGTAGTGAAATAAAGCCAATCCCTACAATGCACATAAAAGCAGCAACTATGTTAAAAATGGAAGGGCGTTTTTTGTTTATGAGCCACGACATAAAAGGAACAGTAACGCAATATGTTGCAACTAAAAAGGCGACTCGACCAGGCGCCCCATCTAAAACGGTCATGGCATACGCTTGTGTATAATATCCAAAAAATGTGGTAAGCCCCACAAGCGAACCTGCTATTACATATTGGGCATTACATAACATACATCGGCGAAAAAAGAATAGTAGCAAAAAAATAAAGCCAATCGAAAATCGTAATGCAATTAAAAAAGCAGGTTGAAAAAAATCCTTAGTACTGGAAACAACAACAAATGTACTTCCCCATAAAACCCCTAATAAAAGGAGAGAAAGGCGAGAAGCGATTTTTTTTGTGTCGCTTGTAGGAGTAGGTAATTGAGAATTTTCCATAGAAAGCGTATACCTTATTTTGCAAAGAGCCCTCGTTGTCCAGCCTTAACCCACTTACCGACTGTGCGTGTCAATACGCTTAGGTCTAATTGGGAAACAAGCCACTTTGCCGAACTTTCATCAGGATTGTCAAGTTTAACCAAAAGACTTTGAACTTGAGCAATTTTTTTGCTGTTTAATAGTAGCGAAGTATTTTCAGCAAGGCGCATAAAGGCAGAACTCGCAACAGTGACCGCTGTATTTTCGGTATATGAGTTATCCTCGTTCATGCGCAGTACAAAAATAAGGCGCCCGTCATGTTGTTTTAATATTCGTGTTTGCAATATATAAGTAAGATTGACATAAGCGGAAATGAGTTCAGTACAGGTGTTATCAGTAGCAATCAATGAATCAGAAGAATAAAGTTTTGCGTATTCTATAGCATCAAAAATAATAATCGCTGTCTTTAATGCTTGATTTCGGTTTTTAAGGTAGATATGGATATGTTGCAAGGCAAAGGGTGATGTTTTATTCCATGCTATTGCATTATCGGTATTGGTATCAGAAGTGAGGGTAACCGCATATCCTTGCTGTTTTAGTTCTTTTTCAAGTATCTTTGTAAAGGTAAGTCGATTATCTGTTATAAACACATCTTTTATCATATCGTCTATTGTATACAATTTTATAAAAAAGTGAAGACCCATTTTTATAATGGGGAACCGTAAAACGCATCAAGTTTTTTGCTTGTACCGATAGGTTGCTTCGTAATGACAAGACTATCGTTTACACACCATCGCGAATGACGGAGCGGGGCGCTTAGATGCTAGCACGGTAGCGAGGTGTCGTTTTATACATTGTAAGGGAGAAAGTTTTGTTATTTCCCTTGCATTCTAAAAATGGTCATAATTGTTTTAAAACATATCGACACATCTAAAAAAAATGACATATTTTTTATATAGTAAAAATCATACTCTAACTTCATGGATGTATCTTTAATAGTGGAAGAATGGTATGTGCCACATATTTGGTCCCAGCCTGTAATTCCTGGCTTTACGACATATCGGTATTGGTATATCGGTAAGGAAGTTTCTAAATAATCTGCAAAATCAACATAGTCTGGGCGTGGTCCTATTAAAGACATATCACCTTTAAGCACATTAAAAAGTTGTGGTAATTCATCGACCCGTATTTTTCGTAAAATCTTACCAGGTTTTGTAATGCGCTGCTCATTCTGTTTAAGAAAAGAATTCCCATTGTCTTCTATAGTCATTGTCCGTAGTTTATATATTGTAAAAATACTCCCTGCATACCCTTTTCGTTTTTGCTTAAAAAATACAGACCCTCCATCATATATTTTTATAAGACATGCTGCAAGTAATAAAATTGGTAAAGAAACAATTAAGCCGATAAGCGAAACCATAATATCAAACATGCGTTTTACTTTAATGTAGACCTTTTTGTTTTTGATATTAGCGGTAGAAATTATCGAGTGAATATCAATATTTTTAATTGGCACGCGTCGTAAAAGATGTTCGTAAAATGCATCAAGTGGTATAGTGGTTATACCCCAATGATGACCTGATAGAATATACGATGTAAGTTCATCGGAATGTGTTGTTTTATCTATAACAAAAGTGTTTATATGTTGATGAGCATATATATATTTTTTTAGTTCATCAACTGTTGACAGGATGTGTATATTGTCATACTGTATTGGCGATTGCGTAAAAATGGCAACCGGTTCATAGGAAATATAAGTTGACTGTGTGTGCTTTAATAGGTTTTTTACTGTTGAGTTATATCCTATAAAAACAATAGGGAGTTTTTGTTGCAGGTTTACCTTATAGAATATTTTTCTAGATATGACCAAAGTAATAATTGAAATAATGCAAAAAAAAATCAATATCCTTTTTGGGAGCGTATTTCTCTGTGGTGAAAAATAAAAAATAAAAGACGCAAAGAGCAAACTAGCAAAACTTGAATATGAAAATGCTTGAATGAGATGTGTCAAAGAATAGTATTTGTCGATATTGTATAATTCTATGGTGTACATGAATATAAGATAAAAAGCAATAACTGGTAAAAAACTGATTATAACACTCCGAAGATGCGATCCATGCTCTATCGAACCATTTCGTATAATTAAACTTAAAACAACTGAAAAAAGGAGTAAAATGACATCAATACACAGTAATCTAATCTGTAGGCTCTTTCTCGAGAATTTTTTCACTTGCCTCATTATATATGTATACATTCTTTTTTCAAGTATCACGAAAATCAATTTTGGTTAAAAATATTGAATATAACACTAAAGTTGTCATTGTAAGGTCAGGGAAATCAATTTTTGCAGAGAGTGTGTTTCCACTACTAAGGGAAAGGGACACACTTTTGACCGAAGCAAATGCACTTTGAAAAAACATCCTTGTTTTTTCAAAGTGGCCGAGAATTAAAATATATTATGTTCTTTTTAATTCTCGCGCTTACGCACCGTCTACATCCGTGTAGACGGTTTTACTTGTTGCTACTTTCCCTTAGAATCCCTATCCCTTCCAAAAGCATCGCTTAGGGCTCCGCCCTAAGAACCCGCCTGAAAGTAATAAGTTTTCGGTTATTCACTATGGATTTTGAACAAATCTGATATTTTTAATATATAACTTTTGGTACTTATCTATAAATTAGTCACGATTAACTCATAAACCAGTTGTTCATATTAAAACTTGATTTCCGTGAAAAGACACCCTTTTGACCGAAGCAAATGCACTTTGAAAAAACATCC
>JAFTEH010000147.1 GCA_017453745.1 Spirochaetaceae bacterium | reverse complement strand
TTTTGAAAAAAAGAGAAAAAATTTTGGCGTTGAATATTTTATAATGCTTTGGATTGTATCGGATGAGGGGTGCCTGCCGCCAGTGAGGGAAAACATCTATCGTTGGGGGAGAATTGCTTCGCCTATCCTGCTTGTAGCCTGCCTGACGGCAGCCGGAACAGGCAAGCGACAGGTTTGGCGAACCTATAAGGATATTTGGATAAAAATACTTACATATAATCTATATTTTTTTCAATTTTTTTTAAAAAGTACTTGATGTTTTTTAAAATAATTGTTATAATGAGCGGTTACTCTAATATGAATATCATAGATGATATTGCTCTTTCTAATAGATTAGATAATTTTTGTGAAGAAAATGACATAGGTATGTTTGAATTTGAGCCTGAACAGTGCTCTGATGACTTTTCTGCCATTTTGGACGAAGGTCAGGATTCTTGTACAGATGTTTTCGACCCACTTAAGCTTCCAGAAAAAGTATATTCTTTCGTATTGGACTACTGTAAAGAAATGTACTACGGAGCCTGCCCCGACACAAGTATTTCTTTTGAACGCGGTGACCTCGTTGTTGCAAAAACAAAGTACGGCTGTGATGTTGTGCGTATTACTGGCATTATAACGGTTTCTATAACACCCCACATTAAAGAGGTTTTTTGTATTAAACGCCACGCTACCGAAAGAGAAATTAAACGACAACGAGAAAATATGACACATGTTCCGAATGCTCGTAAAGTTTTTAAGGAAAAAGTTAATCTAAATAACTTAAATATGAAGTTGTGTGCTGTGCATTTTTTGACTTGTGAAGCCAAGATTTTGTTTTTTTTCACATCGGATTGTAGGATTGACTTTAGAAAATTGGTAAAAGATTTGGTCGAAGTTTTTAAGTTGCGAGTTGAACTGCGTCAAATTTCTTCTCGTGATGAAGCACGGATTTCAGGTGGATTGGGTCCTTGTGGACGGCCGTTTTGTTGCTCGTCTATAACAGATAAGTTGACAACTGTTTCAGGTAAGATGGCAAAAACTCAAGGGTTTTCGCTTATTACGCAAAAATCATCAGGACACTGTGGGCGCTTACTTTGTTGTCTTTCATACGAGCATGAATGGTATATAAAAGAACTCTCTCATTTTCCACCTATCGGGCATCGCTTTAATTTAGATGATGCAACATGGCAAGTGATGGATACGAATATTGTGTCAGGTACTATTATTGTCACAGATGGACAAGGTCGTATACTGAAACTACAGCGTCAAGTATTTAGCTTAAAAGGTTGTACTTGGACGATTAACAAAGATATGTTGACTAATCGGGATTCCTAAAAACAGTAGCACAGTTATAAAAATCTTTATACAGAAGCGTCTTTAGGAAGTGCTTATGCGGTTATTGGGTTTTGTTTGGTGGGCGGACAACGATGCGTCGCCACTTTTTTTTGTACATTGTAGTGATTGCAAAAACATCGTCAACCGGAAACTGATACATGCGAACAACATCGTAATAGTCTGTAACGCTGTCAATATCTTGCTTTAGTTTTTGCAATTCAGTTTCGCTCACGACAGGGCTTTCCCAGCAAGCGCGTTGTACTCGCTCAAATCCATGCGAAGCAAGAATTTCTTGTAAATTTCGGGCACTTTCATTACCACCAGGGTCTACCACCACCGAAACAAACATAAGCTACTCCTCTTTATAAGTCCATAAGTTTATGGGTGCCCCATTATACTAATTTACAAAAAAAAGACAAGTATCAAATGACAAAAACTCACGGAAATCAATTTTTGCAGGGATTGTGTTTCCTGCATCCACTTCTAAGGGAAAGGGACACACTTTTGTTCGAAGCAAATGCACTTTGAAAAAACATCCTTGTTTTTTCAAAGTGGCCGAGAATTAAAAACATAATATGTTTTTAATTCTCGCACTTACGCACCGTCTACATCCTGTAGACGGCTATGTTTTTTATACCTTTCCCTTAGAATCCCTTTCCTTCCTAAAACGCGGCTTAGGGGTTCCCCCTAAGAACCCCATTTTTTCGCCTTGCATTAAGTCCGTGTGCAAGCAAGGCGGATTTTAGTGTTTTTATATCCTTACCTGTTTCCCATTATTGACCAAGACGAGAA
>JAFTEH010000146.1 GCA_017453745.1 Spirochaetaceae bacterium | reverse complement strand
TGGTGCGCAAGCGCGAGAATTAAAAACATAATATGTTTTTAATTCTCGGCCACTTTGAAAAAACAAGGATGTTTTTTCAAAGTGCATTTGCTTCGAACAAAAGTGTGTCCCTTTCCCTTAGTATTTAGGTGCAGAAAACAATCTCTACAAAAATTGATTTCCCTGTGAGCTTGTATACTTGCATTTTATATTATTTTTTTATACAATATAGTGGGGGATTTCCTAATGATTTATGCTATTGTTTCGTTAATTATCAGTGTTGGTCTGGTGTTTGGTTTACGCTATATTGATAAAAAGCAAAATTCGTTAGATAGGATGAAACATTTTGTCGAACGGGCTCATAAGAACTTTGAGGAATTTTTTGACCAGCGCAATAGAGATTTAAAAATGCTTAATGATGACTTACGCGCACAGCGTTCTGAAGCGATTGCAGCAGTAAAAAGTCTAAAAGATCTAGAAGATTATTTTACGCAAGCATTTCAATCTATTGAAACGAAGCAAACCGTTATTGACAACTTATCTAGTCAAATCGCTGATGCAAATGTAAAGTTTCAACAAATTTTGGATATGTCAAATTTAGTTGATGTAAACATGCAACAGATAAAGGAAGAAGCTAAGTTTATAGATTCTGTTTCTGTTAATGTAAAAAAAGCTAAAAGTGAACTGGATAGTGTGCAAGGTGAAATTAGCGATTTACATAATACTTTCCAAGAAGAAAATAATCGCACCCTCGAAAAATATAAACAAGGTATTTTAGAAACGCTTTCCGAGCAACTAGAGCAAATGAATGACAAATTTGCTGATGCTCAACAAAAGGTAGACGGAGTACTTGAAGTTGCAAAGATAAAACTTGAGGGTATTTATAAAGAAGCACTTGAACATGCCGTGAGACAAGCGTCCGAATTAGAAGGTGAAGCGTTTGAAACATTAAAACGGGAATCGGCTGATAGGGTACAGTCGTATAAGCGCAATTTGGAAGAAAGTATTCAGTCAACGCAAGACCTTGCAAGTACTTTTAAAACACGCTGGCAAGAAGAGGCAAGTAGCATGGTCGCTAAGTTACAAAGCCATGTTGACGACAGTCGATCAAATATACAAGCGCAACTGAATGAAATTGAAAAGCGTACAAAAGAAATTGAAGCAGAAGTGCTTTTAAAAGCAAAAAGACTTGATGAAAGCATAGGCGAATATGAAAACACAATGAGTGAAAAACTTTTGGATAGTGCAAAATCCTTAAATGAAAAAATAGAGCAATTCAATGCATATTCAGATACGCGGCTTAATACTCTAAAAGAACAGAGCGAATATAAATTGAAAAAGTTTGATTCCACCGTATCTGAATTTGACACTATTGATACACAATTAAAAACGCTTTTGGGAAATGTAAAATCTCAAATTGAAAATTCATTTAATTCGTATAAAGACGAACATACTGCAATGATTAACTCTTTTTCTGCAAGTTTTACTGAACAAGCAGAAAGTTTAAGCGAAAAAGTTGTAGAAATAGAATCTAAAATTGATGAATTAAAAACAAAATCCTATGAAAATGTTTCTGAAAAGTTAAAAGTTTTTGAAGGTGACTTTTTTTCTGACTTGACAAATAAAAAATCGGAATTGGAAGATGCCGTTGTATTGTTACATTCTGAAATGGAAAAAAAGTTTTCTGAAATTTCTCATTTACAAGAGCATTCTCGCAAAGACTTGGAGGAAAAATATACTAAGGACCTACAGGCGAGGCTCGTGCAACTTGCAAATTCACATAAGGATAAACTTTCAAGTTTTGACAAACAGATAAAAGATATTGAAGCTAATTTAGTGAATAGGATTGATGCACAAAATGCTAACATTGACACAATCGCAAATAGTATAAAGGACGATGTTGCGCTTGCAAAAGAAAATGCAAAGCAAGAATTGCAAAAGGAATTGAGCACATATCTTACATCACTACAAACTGATATTTCGACTAATACACAGCAATTTGAGATGACATTTAAAAAAGTGAGTGAGCGTATTTCGGAATTTGAGCAGTCATACAACGACAAGATGGAAACAGCAAATAATAATTTTCAGTCTTGGAAATTAACGCTCGATAAGCAGTTTGATTCATCAAGAAATTTGTTTAATGACAAAATGTCGAGTTTTAGTCAGCTTGCTGAAAATGCGATTAAGGATTTTCAAGAAAAACATGCAAGTGATATTGAAATATTTAAAACTGATAATAGCGAAGCCCTTTCTAAGTTAAAAACTGATTTGGATGATATAGATGAAAAACTTGAAACTTCAAAGCAAGATTTAGTACAACATTCTGAAAAAGTTAAGTTGGAATTAAATGATAGAGTTTCAAGCCTAACGAAAGAGTTTGATGTAACGATGAAACAACGCTTGGATGATGCCAATACTAAAGTACAAATTATTTTTGACAATATTGTAAATGTAAAATCTCAAATTGAAAAAAATAAGAATGAAGTATTTAATGTCATTCAAACTGAGAGTAGCCGCTTAACGCAGTCAATGCAAGATTTAAATGAAAAGCAAAATGAATATTTAAGCCATACAAAGCTATTTGAAAAAACGGATCAGCTAAAACAAGACTTAGAAGACGACATTAAAAATTTGCAAGTTGAACTTGGGAAGTTATCTGTTTATAATTCTGCTATTGATGACTTTAAGATTAAGTACGAACTGTTTATACATCAAAATGATGAAGTAGGAAACAAAATTCAAAAGTTTATGGAAGAAAAAACAAAAGTAGAAGTACTTGAACAGGAATTTACAAAACTTGCTGCTCTTTCTGAGTCTATTACTAAAAAGCAAATTGAACTTGAAGCCGCAAGCGACCAAATGCAAAAATATCAAATTCAAATTCGTCAACTTGATGATAGCATTGTAAAAGTAAATGAAAGATACAATCTGCTTGATGACAAAACCATAGTCTTGAATCAGACAATTAAAGATATTGATAAGGCATTTGCGAATTTAAATACTATTGATGCTAGTTTAAAAGATTCTCGAAGTCATATTGATTCTATCGTTCCAGATATTTCTGCATTGCGTCGAGAAATTGACAATGTACTTAAGAGCCAAAATGAAGCAAATGATGTTATTGAAAAAGTAAAGATTCTTGATAACATGCACGATGAAATTGACGCAAAAATGAAAAGTTTGCAAAATTCAAAAGAGTGGCTTGCAGGCATTGAAAGTCGTTTAACAAACTTAGATGAAACGGTGACGCAGCGTATAAAACTTTTTGCGACAGTGTATAATACTGACGACAAAACCGAGCGAGCGCCTCATACGACTCTTTCGGTTTCGGAACGACAAAACATTATAGAATTGCATCGACAAGGCTGGAAGGTTGAACAAATTGCTAATGCAATGAAGTGTACAATCGGTGAAGTTGAACTTATACTGGAGATGTCTGACCGCTATGAGTAACTAATACTGTGGCGTATGCTTCAATCGCTTTTCGTTTACCAACGGGGCCAACTTTTTCGCTTGTTTTTGCTTTTACAAAAACGCAAGCCTTATCTATGTTTAAACATTCGGCAATGCTTGTGCGTATTTGGTCCCGATAGGGCAAAAGCGCTGGTGCTTCTAAAATTAAAACGCAATCTATATTTAGTATACTGTATGTTTTGTCGGCATTGCAGTAGTTCCATGCTTTTTGTAAAAGTTCGTATGAATATGCCGACTTGTAAGTCATATCATTAGGTGGAAACAGTTCTCCTATATCACTGAACCCTGTAGCTCCCAAAATAGCATCCGTTATAGCGTGTAAAAGGACATCTCCGTCGGAATGAGCAACGCAACCTTTATCGCTCTTAATCGGAATACCGCCCAGTACAAGCGGAAGTCCTTTTTTTAGCCGATGAAGATCATAACCAATACCTATTTTTATCGTTGGTGGGTTTATGTGTATATGTGGTTGTGTAGTAGAAAAAATATCTTCCTTGTATGTTATTTTTTTGTTTTGGCGCTCGCCTTCTATTACAAAAATGCTTGTATCGGGAAAGTAATGTAAAACTAATTCCGCATCATCTGTCGCTAAAAGAGTGTTATCAGATAGGGCAGCACGATGCGCCTGTAAAATGAGGTTAAATGAAAATCCTTGAGGAGTTTGAATTGAGCGTAGACTGTTCCGTGCTAGGTTTTCCGTAACAATATTTTTTTCGGAAATTTTTTTTTGGGTGTCAACAACACTTATTCCAGGAATAACTGCTTGATACTGATCTAGTTCAGTAATAACTGAGCGTATTAGTTGCAATGACACAAAAGGGCGTGCCCCATCGTGTATTAAAACAAAATCTGTTGGAATATCAAGTCGTGCTAAAAACGAAAGCCCATTAAACACACTTTTTTGTCGAGTATCAGCGCCAGCGACTAAAAAGCATAGTTTTTTTGTGCCGTAAAACTTGTCATAACTGAGTTCATCACAGAGTATAATATCTTTTAATCGAGTATCACTTTGCAAAAGTGTAGATACGAGTGCTTTGTCTGTATCTGGTATGAGTATAACGAGTATGTGTATTTCAGGAATTTGAGCAAAGCGAAAAACACATTCTGAAAGAACAGAAACACTGGAATGTGAATATTCGTCTGAAGCATGTATACTTTTTTCTGTATAATGAGCACGAGCATCAAGTGGTAAGGGTACGTATTCTTTTTTTTGATGTGCGTCAAATCGACGAGACAAACCTGCCGCACAGATTATACCAGATATGCGTTTCATAACAATAGTTAGTCGTCCATATCGTCATCGGATAGCTCATCTTCAAAGACATCTTCAAATTCATCGTAGTCGTTCTGCTCATCAGAATGCTCCCCTTGTTTTTGTTCGGTTTGGGGAAATGGTTCTAGTGCCTTATGAATAGCGACTTCCGCTTCTTCAAGTGAAATCTTTAGTGCTGCGCTGATTTCATCTTGTAAAATTTTGTATGAACTTTCATAGAGTTTTTTTTCTTGGATTGGCAAATCTTTCATCTTTCCCCTATGATACAGAGAGCGAATAACCGTACAAATATCCAGAATTTTACCACTCTTAAATAGGTCCATATTCATTTGATATCGAAGTTTCCAATCGCTTGGCATATTGGTAGGTTCATTCGACAAAAATTCAAGGGCTTGTGTTGCTTCTTTTTTTGAAACAATATGACGCAAACCGCGTTCTTCCGCTTTATCAATCGGGATTAAAACAGTCATATCAATTTCGCGTAAATATACGACATAGTATGTTACAACTTCATCACCAACATCAATATCTGAAATTTCAGTAATGGTGCCGACACCTTGACCTGGATATACAAGAACATCATCTACTTTAAAGGAAATTTTTTTTGCCATTGCGAAAAATATAATAATACAAACATAAAAAAAGTCAAGTAAATGATAAAACTTTTTTATGAATCTCTCCCGTATACATTGTAACTGCGTAATACTGATGCTGAAATAAATTAAGGGTAAGTATTTCAGTGGTTAGCCTGACAATTCTTTTTTTTAGTACAAGTTATTTTTGCATTTGTTGTTAATCGTGTAAATAAAAAGCATTAAAGAAGATTTTCATTTTTTCCGAGAATACAAACTGAGGCTATCTAATACTTTGATAAAAAGTGTTTAGTTTTTTAACTTTGATTTTATTATCTTTGGAGCATTATGGTATGAAGTATCGACATTTTATGTTAGTAGCATGTTTTTGCTGTTTTTTGTTTAGTGCAAGTGCCGGTGATGTTGCGCATTTAGTGCATTTAGGATTTTCACCTGATGGAAAAACCTATGCGTTTGGCGAATATGGCATGCTCGATAAAACATATCGTTCGTATGCACAAATATATATAGTTGATGTAGAAAAAAATGAATTTGTAAAAAATGGTGTTTTTAAAACAAGTCCAAGTGCGCTTACTTCAAAAAAAGAAAGCCATTCTGTTTTTTTGAGTTTACAAAATCAAGCAGGTAGTATGTTGACAAAAACAGGAGTGAGCACACAAAATGATGGGAGGGTTATATATGCCCAAACTGAAAAAACAAAACACAATACAAACTTTTATGTGCGCGATTTTGAAACGAGCTATGAGTATAGTATTACCGTTCACAAAGAAATAAAAGGTTTGAATGCAGCATTTTATATTAGTTTTGATACAATAAGCCCTGCCGGTGTGAAGAAATCTTACACTGTTGGCAATAAAACATATTTTAGAACAGGTGTAAAAGATTATAACTTAAAAAAAGTTATAATTAATGCTCATAATGATGCCTTAGTTTTTGTACTTGAAAAAGTAATTAGTGATACATCAGGCGATTGTATTCGCTACATGGTAGAAACGATTAAGCTTTAGGGGCAGTACTATACATGAAAACTAGTATTTTTAAGCGATTTACTAGTTACTATAAGCCATATCGATTCTTGTTTTATTTTGATTTAGTATGCGCAACTATAGTAGCGAGTGTTGATCTTATATTTCCACAGGTAATTCGTTTTTTTCTAAATAACTATGAAGGATTTACAAAAGAAAACATTTTTTACCTTGGAATGCAGATTTCATGTTTGCTCTTAGTTTTATATCTTATTAGGTATGGTGCTCGTTTTTTTATTACATCCTATGGGCATGTTATGGGTGCTAATATGGAACGAGACATGCGCAATGATTTATTT
Organism: Spirochaetaceae bacterium; assembly: GCA_017453745.1. Classification (GTDB taxonomy): domain Bacteria; phylum Spirochaetota; class Spirochaetia; order Treponematales; family Treponemataceae; genus Treponema_B. Next base: position 1,740 of record JAFTEH010000146.1, on the reverse strand, counting down.
AGTCAATTACAAAAGCTATCATTTACATATCATGATGAACATAATACTGGTGAAATGAGCGCCCGTTTAGTATCCGATTTATTTGGCATTGCAGAGTTTGCACATCATGGACCTGAAAATATTTTTCTTGCAAGTATTAAACTCATTGGCTCTTTTATTTTTTTATCGTTTATCAATGTACGCTTGACAGTTATTTTGCTCAGTATAACTTGTTTTAACTTAGTCTTTTCACTGGTAAAAAATAAGCAATATAAAACAATATTTTTGAATAATCGTAAAAAAATGGCAGGTATTAACAGCCAAGTACAAGATTCTCTTTCTGGGATTAGAGTAGTAAAATCGTTTACAAATGAACTAATTGAAGAAAAAAAGTTTTCAGTTGCAAATGATAAGTACTTGCATGCAAAGCGTAATAGCTATCTTCAAATGGGAAAATATCACAGTACAAATAACTTTTTGACTGGTTTATTGTATGTGGCTGTTATTTTTTTTGGCTGCTTATATGTGTCGCATGGTACTTTGACAATGAGCGACTTGACAATTTTTGTTTTGTACCTTGGCATTTATGTCGAACCGATAACGATGTTTGTAGAATTTACTGAAATGTTTCAAAATGGTATTTCAGGTTTTAAACGCTTTTGCGAAATTTTAGATTTACATCCTGAAACAGATGAAACGCATGGAACAAAAGAGTTTACAGGCATTTCAAAAGATATTGTGTTTGACGCTGTGTCTTTTCAGTATGAAACATCAGAGCCTATTTTAAAACAACTTTCATTAACATTCCAAGCGGGAAAAACATCTGCTTTAGTTGGCCCTTCGGGGAGCGGTAAAACAACTATTTGCTCACTTATTCCGCTTTTTTATAAACCGACAAGTGGACGTATTCTTTTTGACGGGATTGACAGTACTGAATTTACATTAAAAAGTTTACGCTCCAATATAGGAATTGTACAGCAAGATGTATACCTTTTTGGTACAACTATTGCCGATAACATCTTGTACGGGAATCCTCATGCAAGCGATGAACAGGTTATTGAAGCAGCAAAAAAAGCCCATATACATGATTTTATCACAAGTCTTCCAAATGGATATAACACAAATGTTGGAGAGCGTGGGGTTAAATTATCTGGTGGTCAAAAGCAGCGCATTGCGATTGCTCGAATGTTTTTGAAAAACCCACCTATCTTGATACTTGACGAAGCAACTTCGAGCCTTGATAGTGAAAATGAAATGCAAATTCAGGAAGCACTTGAAACTCTTGCAGTAAACCGAACAGTGATTGTCATCGCTCATAGGCTTTCAACAATACGCAATGCCGATTGTATTTATGTTATTACCGATGAAGGTCTTTGTGAGCAGGGTACCCATGCTGATTTGCTTGATAAAAAAGGCTTATACGCAAGTATGCATGATATGGCATTTCGCTTAGGCTAGACACCAATAGCCCCATATAAAAAGGGTACTTCTAAAAACTAAAACATTTAAAAATTTTAAAACGCTCATTGTGTTTTAAATTTACATGTACAGAGACATACCGAGTAATCTCACAAAGTTTTTTTTCTTTTCTATTGACACTCATTCTACAAACAGAGATAATCTAGAAAAAGTATAGGGATTTCCAAAATACTCGTTTTTAGAAATGCCTTATAAGGAATAGGTTATGTCAAAATTAACAGCGATTGAAATGGAAAAAGTATATAATCCGAAAGATTTTGAGCAACGGATATATGAACAGTG
>JAFTEH010000145.1 GCA_017453745.1 Spirochaetaceae bacterium | reverse complement strand
TATTTTACGGCGGTAAATGTACAAAATTATTTTTGATTGAAGTCTTTTTTGCCTGCATTTTGAAAAACAAGAGCGGAAAAACGAAAGAGTTGATTCTTCGTTTTTCCACTCTGTTGTTTATTTTGCAAGGCTATGCCTTGTGGGCATTACAAAAGACTGTTAATGCGCTCGAAGAACGAGCAAATGTATCATCACAAATAAAAATGACTTTTCAAATAGTTTATTGCAGGTCTAACTTTTTAGGAATGAAAAAAAACTCTTCAATAGCCTCTCCATATTCTTCGCTATAAAGGAAATAACAAGTAAAATCCGAAAGCCCTGTTTGGTTCTTTACATAGTTATAAATCTTTGTTTGTTTATAATCAACAGGGACTCCTATATTGTTCAGAATAGACTTAGCCTTTCTTGTATAAAAAACGTGAACATCACTTAAATACCCCAGTTCTTTAACATTCTCCTCAATGTAAAACACCTCGAAACCTATAAGATAATTATTTAGGTCATTTTTCTTTAGTTGACTTTTTGCATATAGGAATCCCAGATTTACATACATAATCGCCAAGTCCACAAAAAAAGATGTATAATATTCTTTTTTTATGAAATATTTCAAACAATCCAATTCCTTATATCGATTAAATATTGGCATTATTTCAAACGTTTCATAGTCACGCAGAACCTCATACTCATCGATATACTTTTTTATTCTTTCTATTACACTGTATCTCATTGTAAAATGATAAATTAAACAATCGTATTTTTCCTTAAAACATACCTAATTGTGAAAAAATCCAGACTAAAATATGTTAATAAAACCTTTAATTCTTCGAATAAAACTAATTTCTTCAGCTGTAAGTTGGGGCTTTGGTCCATCATGCCCACTTCCATCTTGATTTATAGCCTATGTTGCCGTTGTTATGCAAGTTTTTCACAATTTAAATTGGTGTTTTACGGCGGTAAATATACAAACTATTTTTTGAATGAAGTCTATTTATGACAATATTTTGAAAAATAAATGCAAAAAAGTTGATTCTATGTAAAGCCAAAATTTACCATTCTTCCTCTATTCGCTTGCTACCGAAGGGACCAGAGGTCGAGCGCGGAAATTGGCTGAACAAGAGTCAATTTATCGACCTTTCGGAAATGGCATAAAAAAAACCGCACCATTTTCAGATACGGCCTTTTTCATTAACCAAAATATATTACTTTATTAAAGAAGTACTTTCACACTCTTCTTGCCAACCTTAACAATTACTACAGAACCAGACTGAAGCTTTGTATCAACTTCAGCAACGCCATTTTTCACAACAGCCTTACCAAGCAACTGACCTCCAACGCTATAAACGGTTATGTCCAAACCGTCAGTCTCGCCAGCAACCGTTACCACTCCATCACTTGCCACGATGCTGCAATTTGAAGAAACAACGCTTACAGCAGTAGTGTTATCAGCCAAAGGTTTAATTGTCTTCCAACTCCAAGGCTCTGTACTCTTATACTTTGCAACAGATGCAGCAGGTACATATATTGTTGCTGGTACACCATCAAAAATATAGAGATCTGCCTCTGGAACATTTTCGGCATAGCAATATATTGTTTTCAACTTTTCATCCATGAAAAAAGCAGAAAAACCAATCTTCTTAAGAGTCTTTGGCAGGGTTACAGAAGACAATCTTGAACAGCCATAAAAAACATTTCCACCGATAGACTCTACACCCTCAGGTATATTAACCGAAGTCAGGTGAGTACATTCTCTAAAAACATTGTCCTTTATATCTTTTACACTCTTTCCAATTGTAACATCGGTTAATGCATAGCAACCAGACAAAAGTCTGTCACTCATCACAGTTACACTGTTAGGTATCTTTATAGAAGTCAACGACTCGCAACTAGAAAAAGCACCTTCACCAATCTCCTTTACGCTATTAGGGATTGTTATAGAAGTTATACCTGTACCATTGAAAGCACTTTTTTCTATCACAGTAACACTGTTAGGAATCTCTACAGAAACCAAGCTATAACAACTTTCAAAAGCCTTTTTTCCTATTTTTGTTACAGCATACTCTCCCCCTTCGTATTTTACAACTTTAGGTATTTTAACGGCATCATAATAATCATGATCCCATTCACCCTTGTAAGTTACTTCAGCAGTTTTCTTCTGCTTATCAAAGTTGTAATAAATGCCATCCACTTTGGCATCATAAGCACTTGCCACCATAGGCAGCACAAGCATTACACTAAGTAATAATTTCTTCACTCTTCTTAATATTTTAATAATTTAACAAAATCTGGTGCAAAACTAATAATTCATCAACAAAAATCAAAGCAATAAGATTTTT